>DASRQG010000173.1:0-3727 GCA_035645995.1 Mariniphaga sp.
CCCGAATAGTTGCTTCTGCAAGAATAAGCTGTTGTTCGGCATATGTAAGCAGCCTGCGAGGTTCACTAGCTTCTTCTACCAGATATCGATAATTCAAAATAGAATAATTACCCATACTATGATTTGCTGTCATCGCTGTATAATCCATAGCAATATCAGCACCCACGTAGGCATCCCAGTCAGATTCTGTATTGCCTTCTGATAGCTCAGCAGGTGCAGGTTCAGCATAGTAAAATAATCTGCGATCATTTAATGATTTAAGAGAATCGATCAATAATGAACTGATTACTGTATTTCTCTGAAAAAGATCATTAGTACTATGAATAGGATGTCTGTTTATAGATGAATATACCAATCCAAAATAATCAGAACTGCTTTTAAATATATTACCTGCTGCAACTATTTCAGCAAAACGTGATTTAACATTCAGTGAAGCAACATCCTCTTTCAAACTCAAACTCATAAGTACTTTCAGTGCGAATGAATTAGTTGCCTGCCGCCATTTTACCGGATCACCATTAAATGGAGTTGGATCACCGGCGAAAGTCTGACCATTTGCAAAAAACTGATCAGCTTCCTTTAGTTCATTTAATACACCTTCGAAGATGTCTACCTGCCTGTCATATCGAGGTTTATATAATCCATCAGCACCAAGATTTGCTTCAGTATATGGGACATCCCCCATTTCCATGGTCAATTCATAAAAAACCCATGCCCTGACAAATTTTGCTAATCCTTTATATGAATTTTCTGCAGCAGTACCTTCAGCATATTCAATCATCCTGTCAAGGTTTGGCAACACAGTCAACGATCCAAAACCACTTGAACCTATACGATTATATTGAGTAGCCATTTGTCCTTCTTCAGCATATCCAACATATTTTGGTAATGCATTATCGGAGATCATTGCTTTAGCATCACGACCGCCAAAACGGGCAATGCTGAGTATGGAGTGTGTACTTAACATTGAAGCACTCACTTCTGTTGTGGTGTCAGGATTTGTATTTATGTCATCAAAATCATTACAACCAAACATCAAAACAGAAAGTATTAATCCAATTGATATTTTATATATGTTTTTTATTTTCATTATCTTCTGTATTAATTTATTTATTAACAAAAGAGTTATTTGCATTAGAAATTAATTTTCAGGTTAAAACCAAGATACCGTTGTGAAGGGTCTGAGAAATTTTCAGAACCACCATCAGGGTCAGAATATTTAAAATCTTTTGCCCAGAAAAATACATTCTGCCCCACAGCAGAAATAGATCCCCCCTTAGCAAAGAACCTGGAATAAACACTTTCAGGAAGATCGTAGGTCAATGACAGTTCTCTGATCTTTAAGAAACTTGTTGAATATAGATCATACGGAGATGGAGATCCTCCCCATGCAGTACCTTTATGGATTCTCTTTATATAATTTTCGTAGGTAACAGGAATATCATTTGGTGCAAAAACCCGGGTATCACTGGTAATATTTCCATAAGTATCATAAGTAGCTTCCCCTGATACAACCTTCACTCCTTCTCCTAAAAAGTTCCTGGTGCCAGGTTGTGTTGCATCCAGATATCTTTCTTCGGTCACAGAATTTGGATGGTTACCTGAAGTCCACATATACATCTCAGTGGTAGTTTGGGCTAAACCTCCAACACGTCCGTCAGCAGAAACATTAAGCGTGAAGTTTTTATAGCGTAATGATGTGCTAAGCCCCCAAATCCAATCCGGATCAGAATATCCGGCTAAAGTAGAGTAGGATGAATAAACAGGCAAACCATTGTTATAAATTATATTACCTTGTGGATCTTTAAGAAAGTCCTGATATACATAATGATCTACCCGCTCACCCTCTTCTATCCATGGTCTGTCTGCAGTGAATACTGAATCAAGCTGTGTATAATATCTTGCATACTTCGACCAGTTAGCAGATATATCCCATTTCCAATCTTTAGTACGAATTGGCGTACCATTGGCAGTGATTTCCAATCCCCTTCTGGTTATTTCCTCATCGATATTTATATAATTCGAAGAAAAACCCGAAGCAGGACTAATGCTTGCAGAACGCAAGAAATCATACATCCTCTTACTGTACCAGGCAACATCAAGTGATGCCCTGTTCCTATAGATATTCACCAGTGAACCAACTTCAATAGTTGAAGAAGATTCAGGTAAAACGTCTATTCCTCGTATTGCAGTAGGATAACTGGCTGAACTTAAATTTCCCCAGGCATTGGTAGTAATTGAATATACATTATTTATACTATATATCCCTGCCGGAGTCTTTGATGAGGTCCATGAACCTCTTAGTTTCCATATCGAAAGCCAATCCAACTCCGGCAATAAATCAGAAACAACAAAACTGGAGGCAATGGAAGGATATAAATATGAACGTGTTGACTCAGGCAAAGTAGAACTCCAGTCATTTCTTAATGTTCCTTCAACAAATAACAAGTTCTTCCATGACAACGCCATCCTCCCAAATAAACTATTAACCTGACGACGATGAATCATGGAATTTACAGCAACAGGATTAATTGAAGCCTTCAAAGAATAGAATCCCGGGATACTTAATCCTCCCTGAGTACGAGTTTCAATACCTTCATCTTGTGTAAAGAATAATGTTCCACCCACCAGTCCATCAATAGTGAAATCACCAAATGATTTTTCTCCTGTCAACAACATATCATTATTCAAACTATATCCTCTGCCTAATCCTGCGTTATAGGAACCCTTTTGAGATTCACCCCAAATTTGAGTACCATTTCTAATTACAGTCGCACTTCCACCTCCCACATAAGAACCTTGCGAAATTCTTATTGTCTGGTATTCACTATAGGTGTCAAATCCTGATCTTACAGTAGCCGATAACCAGGGAGTCAATTCATAACCAAGAGATACAAATCCATTAAAAATGTCTCTGTTAAGTGCATTTAATCTTTCATACCGGTCAAAATAAGGGTTATTATTCGTTGAAGTATAACTGTTATTCTGAGATTCATTCCGTACCAGCCAGTAATCTTTATATTGTCTGACATCGTAATCGGGTGATGACCAAACAAGCAGATTATACATAGGATCATACCCCGTATAACCACTGAAACCTACGTTTGGTGAAAGTTGTTTATTGAATGATATAGATGAAGATAATGTAAACTTATTCAGCTGCATATCACCACCCAATGAATAGGATATCTTATCGAACATTGAATTAGGATATTGTCCTTTATTTCTTACCCATGTTGCAGATGAACGCAAGCTCCCAATCTCACCTTGTTGCACCACACTCACATTGTTATTTAAAACGTAACCCTGTTCCAGGAAATTCTGGAAATTATCTTTACCAATCGGCAAATAAGGCATCGGTTGATATGATTTGGATACAGGGTCCCACTGAATTACTTCCTGTCCTTCAAGAGGTGGCCCCCAGGATCCGTTTCCTCCACCCACATAAGTATTATTAGAGGCATTTACTGCACGGCCGTATACCGACTGCATTTCAGGAATAGCGAGATATCCTGCAGTAAACATTGTTCCACTGTTCACTGATACCGATAATCCTTTTGCAGCAGTTCCCTTTATTGTAGTTACCATAATAGCACCACTTTCACCCCGGTATCCATAAAGCGCTGAAGCAGTAGCACCTTTCAAAACACTAATGCTTTCAATATCGTCTGATGCGATATCTCTTAATCTCATGTTGCCATATGGTACCCCGTCAATAACCAACAGT
>DASRQG010000174.1:0-7668 GCA_035645995.1 Mariniphaga sp.
GTTAGGTGTTTCAAACAATCCGAACAGTGTTGGAGGGATTACCTTGAGAAATCTGGTAAGCGGAGGTTATAACGGAGTGGTATATCCTGTTAATCCGAAGCGGGAAGCAGTATTTGGGATAACTTGTTATCCTGATGTTAAGAGCTTGCCAAAAGTACCGGATTTGGCAGTGATTATGACTTCAGCCAAAATTGTTCCTCAACTTATTCGTGAATGCGGTGAAGCAGGAATTTATGGCATAATCATTATGTCGGCAGGATTTAAGGAAGCCGGAGAAGAAGGAAGGCAATTGGAAGAACAGGTAAAGGCAGAGAAAGCTAAATTCCCCGGCATGCGTGTAATAGGGCCAAATTGCTTAGGGATTATTGTTCCGGGGTTAAATATGAATGTCAGCTTTGCAAACGGAATGCCTGAAAAGGGACATGTAGCTTTCATTTCACAGTCAGGTGCCCTGTGTACCTCAGTACTTGACTGGGCATATGAGTCAAAAATAGGCTTCTCTTATTTTGTCTCGATCGGGAACTCTATGGATGTAAATTTCGGTGATCTCATTGATTATTTCGGCCAGGATCCGGGTACAAAATCCATTGTATTGTATGTAGAATCCATAACAGAGGCCCGCACTTTTATGTCGGCAGCAAGGGCCTTCTCCAGGGAGAAGCCGATTATCGTATATAAATCAGGAAGATTTCCTGAATCAGCGGCAGCAGCAGCTTCCCACACCGGAGCACTGGCATCGGAAGATTCAATCTATGATGCAGTTTTCCGCAGGGCCGGATTAGCAAGGGTTTATGATTTCGGAAACATATTTGATTTTACTGATTTGGTAGGACGTAAAAGAATCCCTAAAGGAAATCGTCTTGCAATAGTAACCAATGCCGGTGGACCCGGAGTAATGGCTACCGACTCATTAATCTCATGGGGTGGTAAACTTGTCAAGCTTTCGGAGGAGACAATGGATAAACTTAATGACTACCTGCCACCTTTCTGGTCGCATGGCAATCCGGTTGACGTACTGGGAGATGCTACTCCTGAACGTTTTGCACATGCTACAGAAATTGTGCTCGAAGATGAAGAAGTGGATGCTGTGTTGGTATTGCTCACACCACAAGCAATGACTGCACCCACAGAAACAGCAGAGGCAATTGCTAAAATGGCAACAAAAACAAATAAAACCATCATGGCTGCCTGGCTTGGTGGTGCCAGTATGCACGAAGGCATACAAATATTCAATGAGGCAGGTATCTCAAACTATCCAACACCCGAACAGGCAATCAGGGCTTTTATGACCCTTTCAAATTATGCTAAAAACCTCGATCTCCTCTTTGAAACGACCAAAGAAGTTCCACTATCCTTCCAGTACGACCGAAATGATCTTCGTGAAAAATATCTGAAACAGGTATTCCCTAAAGCTAAAATATTAAATGAAGATGATTCGAAAATGCTAATCAATGATTATGGCATTGATACTACACATCCGACTCCGGCCTATAGTGAGGATGAAGCAGTAGAGATATCACGTGAGAAAGGTTATCCGGTTGTATTAAAAATATATTCACCTGACATCACACACAAATCAGATGTAGGCGGGGTGGCCCTTAACATTAAAGATGATGAGATGGTAAGAGCAACTTTCAGGAATATGGTAAAGACTGCTGCAGAGAAAAGGCCTGATGCGAAAATTGAAGGGGTCACTGTTCAACGAATGGTTGATACAAAAGATGCTGTGGAGCTAATATTAGGCACTAAAAAAGATCCTACTTTTGGTACAGTTATGCTTGTAGGAATGGGAGGCACCAGTGCCGAATTGTTTAAAGACAAACGCCTGGAATTTCCTCCACTTAATGAAAGCCTGGCACAACAAATGCTTGAATCGCTTCAGATTTATCCATTATTGGAAGGCTATAGAGGTGCTCCACGCAAGAATATCGAGAAACTGGTAGAGGTATTAATCCGTATGTCATACCTGGCGGCCGATTACCCTGAAATTAAGGAACTGGACATTAACCCACTCATTGTTACTCCAACTGATGCTATTGCTCTGGATGCGCGGATTGTAATTGACGAAGAAGTTCTACATAACCCTGTTAAAGAATACTCGCACCTGATATTGAGACCTTATCCTGAAAGTCTAATCAGAGAAATTGAACTGAAAGATGGTACTAAAGTAACACTTCGACCTATCAAACCGGAGGATGAACCCATGTGGTTTGAATTATTGGCTAACTGCTCAAAAGAATCGATCTATCACCGGTTCAGGTACGACTTCTTCTTTGATTCTCATAAAGTTGCAGCAAGGTATTGTTTCATTGATTATGACCGTGAAATAGCTATGGTAGCTGAAATTGAAGAGGAAGGAAAGAAACAGATTATAGGAGTTGGCAGATTGATTGCAGATCCTGACATTGAGGTAATGGAATATGCAATTTTAGTAGCTGATGCCTGGCAGAAAAAAGATCTGGGATATATGATCACTAAATTCTGTATGGAAATTGCCAAAAACAGAGAAATTAATATACTGGTGGCAGAAACAACCATCGACAATAAACCCATGCTATCAGTTTTCAGGAAGCTCAATTTTAAGATGAAATTTAATGAAGATTCTTCCGTATCGGTAAGAAAAGATCTGACGGAAGAGTAGAAGTATTGCAGGCAGGCATAAACTCCCGGCAATATTCTGAATATAGCCGGGAGTTTTACATGAAGTACAAATGAAAGCTGAAATATTTAAAGAAGCAACACGTCTTATTAGGAATTCAAAATATACGGTTGCTTTTACAGGAGCCGGAATTTCGGTAGAAAGTGGCATCCCCCCGTTCAGAGGAACAGACGGGCTGTGGGACAAAAACCTCCCAATTTATCTGGAAATAGAATTCTTCAGAAAGAAACCTTTACAATCGTGGGTGAAAATAAAAGAGCTCTTTTACGATAAACTAGGAGATGCAGAACCCAATATGGCACACGAAATATTAGCGCAAATGGAATCCCGACACTTTTTGGAATCGGTTATTACCCAAAACATTGACCATCTTCATCAAAAAGCAGGAAGCAAACATGTATATGAACTTCATGGTACCTTCCGTCAGTTGATTTGTACCTCCTGTGGTTCGGAATATGATCAAAGTTTTGCCGATTTAAACTATCTTCCTCCTACCTGTTTTATATGTAGAGGAATCCTTAAACCCGATATGGTATTTTTTAATGAACCGGTTCCCGAATTTGCAAAAAAGAGATCATTTGAAGAAGCAGAAAAAGCGGATTTACTTCTGATAATTGGCACAAATGCTGAAGTACTGCCTGCAGCTGAAATACCGGTTACGGCAAAAAAAGCAGGTGCAAAAATTATTGAGATAAACATTCAACCTTCACCTTTCACTTACGAAATCACCGACGTTTTCATTGAAGCTTCTGCTGCTGAAGCAATGAGTGAAATTGCTAAACAACTTTATCTGTAAATAAAGATTCTTCTTCATGAACAAAACTAATGTACTGCAACCAATGAGTTTGTGCAGGCATTGAAAAGTATGTTCTATTTAAAGATCTTGGATTAGAGGATATAATGACTTACAGATGGTAATTAGTTATTCAAATCTGAGTGGCATAGGAGCTGAGGGTCGGAATTCGTAAAAATCTTTTTTTAACTGTTCATCTATAAGTATTCCGGCAAAATCGACATCAGATGGAGAAAATGGATAAAAAGCCAACCTTATCTGAAAAGTTTTAAAAACAAGATTCTCGTTATGTAAACGCATTCCAAAGCCTAAACCACTATAATAATTTTGTTTGAAAATGGATTCTTTTTCAGAGCCTATAATTCCCAGGTCTGCAAATCCGAAAGCTGCCATAGAGAATTTATAGAATTGCCGGGGCAGGAACATAACATATTCGAGGTTCATACTCAACCGCTGCTTTCCAAGAGCTGTTCCACTACGAAATCCTCTGATATGATCATTTTTATTGAAACTAAGATTTTCAATTGGAATACGATGAATTCCGAGATGATAACTGGATCTGATAAATATTCGCTGTTGTTTTCTTCCGGCTGACATTCTTCCGGAAATGTAATTTACACCTACCTGTAACAGTCCCTGTTCATAACTTTTATTTCTAAAGTACCCCCCGATTCCACCTGAAAGGTAAAGATATCCATTACGCTTTACCAGTAAGTTCCCATTCGATAAAAATAAATGGGCATAGTGTCGATTGCCAAATTCATTGAACTCATAGCCATATACAATTTCATTCTTAAAACCCTCAGGAATATCTTCGGTAATTCCATAACTATAAACCAGAATATCTTGGGAATAATGACGTTGGGAAAGCGTCAGACCCCCAACCAAAAAGGTGTTGTTTGCATAATATCGAATACTGTCGGAACTTAAATCAGGACGTTTAAAATATTGATGATCATAAAATCCTGCAGTAAGTACGACCTGTGAATTTTGCACAAAATTTGGCCTGATGGTAAAACTGCGCCCCCCCCATGCACTAATAAAAGATAAATCCATAGGTAATTCAGCCACCACCGGATCATGATCATTAATATGCTGCGTCCGGTACATTCGTAAAGCAGAACCACCATATCCCCATTTTACTGATGGTGTAATAAAAGGTTTATCAAGTAACAGGCTAAAACCTTCGCGTCGATAGGTATTCATATATCCACCAGTAAAGTCGATAAACTTTCCTCTAATATTATTGATTCTGTAAAAAGTTTCGAGTCCTGCATAGGGTTGTCGTTTCAGGTGACCAACAAAACGAAAAGATACCTCATGGCCAATGCCAAATATATTCTGATTATATACTTCAAGAGCGGCTGACTGGATACCATGGGCAGTACCTGATACACCAAAAGGGAAACGATCCTTAGTGATTACATGAACTTTTACCAGTCCTGTATATACAGTATCCTGCTCAAGGATAAAACGTACGTCCTGAAGATAACGAGAAGAACGAATTATTCGTTCATTTTCATACATCATTTCAGGGTCCAGAAAGTCACCAACCTCGAAAAGCAGCAAATTTTTAATAGTCTTTTCGTTTGTTGTATTGTGGATTGCATTAGCCGTTTTTTCGAGCCATGACTTTGCATTAAGAGTTGTATCTTCAAATGTAGGCCCAAATACTTCAAGAGGGGTTATTACTATTTCGGAAATAATTTTCCCCTCCATGCTGGCGTAATAATTATATGATATCGAATCCTCACCTGCATAAGGTTTAGGTTGCGATATTAAAAAATCATATAATAATCCGGTTATTGAATGTCGTTTTGCTTTATGCTGCAGACTATCGTAAAATATTTCATGTTTTTCATTACTTGCATTTTCAGCATTAATAGTGTCCTTATTTGTATTTTGAGCAAACATTATATTTCCTGATAGCAATAAAATCTGCAGTAACATTAACGACAAAGCAGATGCCGGATTTGATCTTATGCCATTCAATATTCTTTTCTTTTCCAAATTCTTATGGGCGGTTACTAATTTGCAGGAAAAATAACGAATTTCGAATTGTACTAACAAATACCATGCTGTTAATTTTAGTTAAAGCTATATTAAATATAAATGTATCATTACTTGAGGCAGCAATACATGAAATACAGCATTCGTTTACACTGTTCAGTGTATTCAACTGTTAATTTTATATTTTTGCGTTGTGGGAAAAATTTACGAAATATACAAGCGAAACGTTTACGGAGTTATTGGTACACTTGTGTTCCATATTTTGCTGTTTTCAGTCTTTCTGCTTGCTGATATTGATATTAAAGGAGACTTTCAGGAAGAAGAATTGCTTATCGAACTACCTGAACTTATGATGGAAGAAGAACTGCCTGAAGAAGAGCAGGAAATTCGTGAACAACAAGAAAGCCAACCAACCACCAATGAGGCTTCTGCACCGTTATCAGAAACACAAAGTAACCGTACCACGCTTCCTTCGAACAGGCTTGCACAAAATGACAAATTTTTTGATGATGATTATATGCAGGAAGTAGAAAATGCCCAAAGACTCGTTTCGGATGTAAATAATCAGTTGTCAAAAGAAAAAGTAGATTGGGATGAGATAAAAATGCCGGTTCAAACCAATGACCGGGTAAATTCTGATTCAATCGGAAACGAAGTATATACTGGTGATAGCAACATTATATATTATCTGGAAGGAAGGTATCACCGAAGCCTGCCAATCCCGGTTTATTTAACCCGGTTTGGAGGCAAGGTAGTTATTGATATTGTAGTGAATCGTCAAGGCAGAGTAATTTCAGCAGAACCACAAAAATCATCCTCAGTGCGAAATGAACAACTATATCTTTATGCTAAGGCAGCTGCATCGCGCACTGTTTTTAATGAAGATCCAAATGCACCCGAACCACAACGAGGCACGATTCATTATACCTTCGTTGCCCAATAGATAATAATCAAGTAAGTCACTGTAGTTTAACATGTTTTAACAAAATGGTGTTGCATAAATAACTTTAAGAATATATCTTTGTGTTACGTTTATTTTCATAAGTTTAGGTTTAGTTAGGTTAGTTAGTTTAATGAGAAAAGGATGGGTTGTTGAACCCATCCTTCTTTTTTATATTTAACTCAGATAAATTCGACATTTTCGTTATTATAATATCCACTTTAACTTCTTATTCCTATTATTCTGTTAACGAAAGATTATATTACTGTCCATTTTGAAATCTGTTAATGCTTCATTAAATTAAAGCAATACAAGCAGAAACTTGAATCAAATAACTTCAGGACAGAGCACAAAATAATAATTAAGACACTACATTATTTGATGCGACCCAGCCTTAAACACAGGAAAATACTTGTTATTATCACAACTTTTCATGCTGTATTTTGTTAATTTTTTGAGATATCCAAGAAAAGTTTAAACAAAAATAAATTATTATATAGCATGTTTGATTTAGACCTGATTACAAAAATCTATTCTGAATTGCCTGAAAAAATAAAAAAGGCTAAAGAGAAACTTAACCGCCCGATGACTTATGCAGAAAAAATTCTGTACGCACACTTATTTGATTTTAATGCTCTGGAGTCATTTGACAGGGGCAAACATTATGTCGATTTTGCACCGGACAGAGTAGCTATGCAGGATGCCACAGCACAGATGGCTTTGCTGCAATTCATGAACTCAGGCAAAGAGACAACAGCAGTTCCCTCCACTGTACATTGCGACCATCTTATTCAGGCGCAGGTAGATGGAAGAACTGATTTAAATGTTTCTTTTAATGTAAACAAAGAAGTTTTTGATTTTCTTGAATCGGTTTCAAATAAATATGGCATAGGTTTCTGGAGGCCCGGAGCAGGCATTATCCATCAGGTAGTACTCGAAAACTATGCTTTCCCGGGAGGAATGATGATAGGCACAGATTCACATACACCAAATGCCGGAGGTTTGGGAATGGTAGCAATTGGAGTTGGAGGTGCTGATGCAGTTGATGTAATGGCCGGTATGCCATGGGAGTTGAAGATGCCTAAACTTATTGGTGTTAAATTAACAGGCAAACTCAGTGGCTGGACTGCTCCTAAAGACATTATTCTAAAAGTAGCAGGACTATTAACTGTTAAAGGCGGAACAGGTGCAATTATCGAATACTTTGGAGAGGGAGCAGAATCCATATCTGCAACAGGAAAAGGAACCATTTGCAATATGGGTGCA
>DASRQG010000175.1:0-3516 GCA_035645995.1 Mariniphaga sp.
CGTTGGCTCCATCACTTCCTTCCTTAACATGAATCACGTGGTCGTGGCCAATATAAAATATCGTAACATTTGACCAAAACTCCACATCATCTTGCAACATGGCAATTTGCCAGTGATATGTTTTTTCTGAGCTAAACCCTGCAAGGCTTGTGGTATTGTAATCGGTCTGAAAAAAGCCACCGGGTGTAATTACTTTGTCGTGTAAAGGACTTTCCTCCTTGCCGCTTTCCCAAACCCGTATGTGATATTGCATCCCGGGAATAACGGATTCATCATAAATGTCACCATCTTTGAAGCCCCATCTGAATTCAAGTCCTAAAAATGCAGACTCTTTAGCTCCTGCATGATTAGCAGGCATGGTGTTTGCCATCACAATGCGCTCGAATGGCCCCATATCCACATTAATGCCTTGAGCTCTCGGAAAGCCAAGAAAATCCCTTGTTAAAAACTTCGGGAGTAGATCTCTTCTTCCAGCATCGATTGCCGGAGAGCCTGGTTTTAACATGAAGTTTCCGTTCTCAGGATCCATTAACAATGGATCGGAAAAAACATTTCCAGATCCCCAATAGCTACCTACATCCTGTTGTACTATCGAAGAGTATACACCAACTACATTATGGAAATCAATATTCCCATTTTTTGCATCATTGCCCCAAGCAATAGAATTAATCACTTCAACATCAAACCTTCTCCATGAATACATGGCTGAAATAGCACCACCCTCATCTTCCGAGTAATTATTATGAAAAAGACAATTATAAAAGAGCATTCTAGAATTGGCAGAATAAACGGCTCCACCATCGTTAAATGAACTATTATCAGTAAACAGGACGTTCAAAATTTGTGCTTGCAATGTGCCATTAAGTAGATAAATACTTTCGTTATTTATTGCACCACCATGACGATTTGTAATGTTATGCCTAAACCAAATATTACTAATAATTGGTGTAGCATGATTCATGAGCAAACCTCCTCCTCCTGCTCGATTGTTATTGAAAGTTGAAGAACCTCTTTCAACAATAAAACCATCTAACTTAGTAGAATAAGTAATTGGATTTATAATGGTTCCAATTGAAGATAGAACATTATAGCTGTTATCTGTTTGAACTCCAACCTCCCCAATATCCCCACTCAAAATGGTTTCATTTACCCACCAATTGCGTTGACTTAGTTCAGTTTCATGACCGACAAAACCACCATATAGTTCAACGCCACTTTTAAGATCAAAGGATATGGTACGATCTGTTCCTTCTGTAGGCATATATGTGCCAGCTGCCACCCATATTTGATCGCTATGAATACTTATATTCAACGCTTCCTGAAGATTCATCGCTTCGTGCCAGGAAGTTCCATCACCCTTTCCTTCCGAAGTAACATAAAGTGGATGTCCTCTTTTTATTATAAAAGTTCTCCAATTACTTATTTCTTCTTCTCCTTCAGTTCCATATCCGATAACTCGCCATTTAATAATATCAGAAGAGTTCAGATTCTTTATGGTATACAAATTTTTCTCTATCCCCATTACAGTTACTACTGGCTCATTATTCTTTTCATAATCTAATCGGAAGTTAACAAAATCATTTTGGTTGTTTTTAAAGACCTCCCAGGAAATTTCCACTTCTGTTGTTTCTTTTTCAAACAGCTTATTATCCTGAGTATTAATTTCAAATAACTTTCCGCTAGCACCTTGAAAAGGCCCGATATTAATGCTCCCACTTGAGAGGGGGACACCTGCAAAATCACATTCCAACCATTGGGGCACTAAAGAACGATTGCCGGCTGAAATCAGAGGAGAATTTTCACTCAATCTGAATTTATTTTCCGCGATATCTGCAAACAAAGGATCAGTTAATATATTTCCATTGTCTATATCCCCAAATTGAATACAGGAATAGGAAACATGAATATTACTAAGATGACCAATGTTGTTATATAAATTTCGGCTGTTTTCCCAAAATATAGAATTCACAGCGATAAGAACTGGTGACATATTGTTATAAATAGCCCCCTCCGTTGATGCAACGTTTTGATAAAATAGTGAATTATAAACACTACTACTTCCATTGTCAAATAAAGCACCTCCTGTATAGCTGCAATTTCCATAAAAAATAGTGTTCGCAAAAGCAACTTCAGAATTGGCATCAATATGAGCTCCACCACCCTCCCACAGTGAAGAACATTCTCTTATTATTGTGTTAACAACCCTCAATTTAGCCTGTGTAACACGAAGACCTCCTCCACTGTGAAAAGTTTCAGAATTTTCATGAGCATATCCTTTTTCAATGATGACACCATCAATAATTACAAGATTTTGAAATGTCATATTCATTGATCCTATTACTTGTAACACTTGGTATGTATTATCAGCAACAACCCCAACCGTTCCTATATCCCCACTCAAAATGGTTTCATTCAACCGCCAATTGCGTTGGCTTAATTCGGTTTCATCTCCTGCAAAACCCCCATAAAGTTCAACACCATCTTTTAATTGAAAAGAAATGGAGCGATCTGTTCCAGTAGTTGGTTTGTAAGTTCCACCAGCCACCCATATTTGATCGCCATTAGTGGCAGAGGCCAGGGCAACCTGCAAATCAGTATAAACATTGGATTTTTCCTGCCAGACAGAACTGCCGGCACCGGGTTTTACATAAAGAATGTTGGCAAAAGTGGATGAAAAAGCCATAAAGCCAGCCAGAACCATTAAGACTGGTCTGAAAATCTGTTTCATAAGGCAGGGTTTAGTATTGATATCAATAATTAATAATATGACAAAATCTATTCATTGGTTTAGTACAAAAGCTCTATGGGTTTGATGTTTTTCAAGCTGTTTTGATTCGAAACTTAACAAGAGGTAATGAGGGAAGCATTAATTTAACCATTTTTACTTTGCTCGTAAATCAAATGTTACGGTTGTTCAGGCTCAAAGGTTATACTGCAAATGGTTAAATTATTACAGTAAAACATTGGATATTTGTTATCACTTCGTATTACAACCCTAAATTTAAGTATACTTTAATCGAATATGTTTTCAAAAACTGTTTTTATTGAAGCTTAATCTCCTTAGGATCATACATATCTCTATAGTCATCCCGCCATTTATCAACTTTTTCAATTTCCTCAGAACAAGAACTAAAAATTATTGATAATGATGATCACGAGGATGCTTTTCTAAAAAATGGCAGAAGATGGTTTTTCTGTGAACATAGCATCAACAATATTCCTGTCATCTTGCAACCAACATTTTTTTTAAATTCCTACCACTTTCGTAATGGCATGGACCATTTTCTTATTTTGCTCATTCTAATTTTATGAAACTGGATGTGATAATAATTCCCCACCTCCTTCCTACCTCAGCAATTCAGAGTAGAAAATAATATTCTTCCGGCTATTTTTGTATGGATGTGAACACAAAGGGGCTAAGCCCCAACTTGTTGATTTTCAAGCTAGTGTTCTCTCATTTTGTTTTTTTTATGCCAAAAGAGCGAAAAGGTGTCTTTTGGCGTTTTTGTTGACACA
>DASRQG010000176.1:0-3787 GCA_035645995.1 Mariniphaga sp.
CTGACAGAAAGGTATTTGTAAATCCCGGTCTATGGCTTACCGGTTCAATCATAATCTGCCATCTGATTGTTCGACTGATATGACTGAATAATCCTATAAGTAATGAAATGACTATCCAGAAATAATTAACCTCATTTTTTAAAACTTCTGTAATTCGCTTTATATCCTGATCCTTATAAATGAGCCAGAAGATGAAAACACCAATGGTAAGGAAAATGGTGAATTTTACAATTTTTATGATTATGTTTTTCAAATCTGATATCTTAGGTTACAATTCAGAGTTCTACTTATCCTGAAAATTATTAAATTCCGTAAATTAAAAAATATTAATCATTTCAATCTTTTGTAGAAGACAAAAATATAAATTTGTTTGATTAAATTTCAGATTGAAGAATAAGCAAGTTTATGAGAAATGTACGAATCATACAACAATGAGTATTGTCAGACCCAAAAAGAACTTAGGTCAACATTTTCTGAAGGATACAAATATTGCCCGTAAGATAGTTGATAGCCTGAGCCTATCAACAACCGATGTACTGGAAGTGGGGCCCGGAATGGGAGTTTTAACCCGGTTGTTGATACAAAAGCCCGATCTTAACGTTCATGTTGTAGAAATTGATACAGAATCAGTCAAATACCTGCAACAACATTTCCCTGAATTAAATGATAGAATTTATAACCAGGATTTTCTTCAATGGAACGCTCCTGATTTTTCTAATAATTTCAGTATTATTGGTAATTTCCCGTATAATATTTCCTCACAGATTTTCTTTCGGATTCTTGAATGGAGAAATATAGTAGCAGAAACAGTTTGTATGATACAAAAGGAGGTTGCGGAGCGAATAATTTCACCGCCGGGGAGCAAGGTCTATGGAATATTAAGTGTATTACTTGGTGCCTACTACCATACCGAATATCTGTTTACTGTTTCTGAAAATGTTTTTATTCCCCCTCCTAAAGTTAAATCAGCCGTTATTAGGCTCCGCCGTAATGAGATAAGCAAACTGCCCTGCGACGAAAAATTATTTTTCAGAGTTGTAAAGGCTGCATTCAATAAACGACGAAAAATGCTCCGCAATTCCTTAAGTGAATTAAGTATAAATGTTCCGGAGCAGTTTGCCGATAAGCGGCCAGAACAACTTTCGGTTGCAGATTTTATTGAACTTACCCTCCGGATGGAACCCTGAAGCCGTTCCGTTGTTCTTTAAGTGGGTTGATAGATAGCTATTAAAGATTGTTTTGACAGAATTCTGATTCAGTCAAATAAAAATTTGAAACAAGTGTAGAATGGAGTTCGAAATTACAAGGGAATATATTGACCGGCTGAAGGAATTAATAGATGTAAATAATACAGAGGAGCTAAAAGCAACCATGGAACCACTTCATCCGGCTGATATAGCTGAAATAATGGATGATCTTTCCATGGATGAAGCAAAGTTTCTCTATTTGTTGCTTGAGGGAGAAAAGGCCTCTGATGTATTAATAGAAATACCTGAACATCACCGGCGAAGGTTTCTGAAGGTACTTCCCCCTGAACTTATTGCCAGCAAGTTTATTGAGTACATGGATTCGGATGATGCAGCAGATATTATTGCTGATCTTGATGAAGACATGAAGCAGGAGGTATTGAAGGAGATTGAAGATGCCGAACAGGCTGGCGATATCGTTGACTTATTGGAATATGAAGAAGATACTGCAGGGGGGATAATGGCCAAAGAGCTTGTTTCTGTAAACGAAAACTGGACTGTAGCTACCTGCCTCAAAGAAATTAGCCTGCAAGCTGAAGAGGTGGATGAAATTTACTATATCTATGTAACTGATGATCAACAACGACTTAAAGGTGTACTTTCTCTTAAGAAACTCATACTTAATTCTACTACTACGAAAATCTCGAACTTATATGAGCCGGATGTAATCAGTGTCAGAACCGGAGCAAGGCAGGAGGAAGTGGCAGAAGTTATGGATAAATACGATCTGGTTGCAATTCCTGTTGTTGATGATATTGGCAGGTTGAAGGGTAGAATTACATTTGATGATGTTATCGATTTTGTACGTGAAGAGGCTGAACGCGACTACCAGATGATGGCTGGTATCACGGGAGATATTGAAGCCGACGATCGACCCTGGGAACTTATTCGTGCCCGGTTCCCCTGGCTCCTAATTGGCCTTATAGGGGGCATTATGGGAGCACTTGTGCTTGGTAAATACGAATCTGAACTTAGTAGCGTTACCGAATTGGCATTCTATATCCCTTTAACAATGGCAATGGCCGGAAATGTTGGCGTGCAGTCTTCTTCTATCGTGGTACAAAGTATTGCAAGTGGTGTTAAAGATGTGGGTGCTACAGGTAAACGGCTGCTTAAAGAACTTCTTGTTGCTTTTGCAACTGCATCAATATTTGCAATTTTAATTTTTATATATAACTATTTCGTGCAGGGAAATATTAACCTTACCTTATCTGTTTCGATATCATTGTTTATAGTTATGCTGTATGCATCATTTTTTGGTACGCTCATTCCTTTGCTTTTGCATCGGCTAAAGGTAGACCCTGCTCTGGCAACCGGTCCCTTTATTACTACAATGAATGATATTTTAGGATTATTTATTTATTTCATTATTGGAAGAATGTTTTTCGATTTTTTATAATGCGGCAATGCAGAAAAAGAGTAAAATAATAATTGGCAGAAAGGATATGGCTGATTTTCCTCAGCTTGAACTGAATAACATAGTTGTAAAAACCGATTCGGGTGCATACACTTCCAGTTTTCACTGTCATCAAATAACACTTGTTCAAAAAGATGGTGAAGATTGGGTGAAATGTAGGTTTCTTGACCCACTCCACCTTCAATATCACGAAAAAGAATTTAATTTTAAGGTTTATAAATTAAGGAATGTGAAAAGCTCAAATGGTGTTGTAGAAGAACGAATTGCAATTAAGACCGAAATAAAACTGTTCAATAATACTTATCCCATTGAACTAACGCTGACAGAAAGAGCAGATATGAGGAATCCGGTTTTATTGGGTCGAAAATTCCTATCCGGAAAATTCCTTATTGATACCTCCCGAAAAAACCTTTCTTTAAAAGGGCAGATCATGAAAATAACTGTAATTTCATAATCCATTAGAATGAAAATTGCTATTTTATCACGAAATCCTAATCTGTATTCTACCCGGCGAATATATGAAGCCGGCTTACAGCGTAAGCATGATGTAATTATCCTTGACCATACTAAATGTGACCTGATAATAGAAAAGCGTAATCCCTATATCATGTATAAGGGGAAAAAGCTGGATAAAGTTGATGCCGTTATACCTCGTATTGGAGCTTCTGTAACATTTTATGGAACTGCTGTTGTACGTCAATTTGAAATGATGAAGGTGTTCACTACCATCGAATCACAAGCGCTAATTCGTTCGAGGGATAAATTGAGGAGTTTTCAGATTCTTTCACGTGCAGGCCTGGGTTTGCCAAAAACAGTCTTTACCAATTATTCACGAAACGTGAAAGAAATTGTACAAAGTGCCGGGGGTGCTCCTGTTGTTGTGAAGCTTCTTGAAGGAACGCAGGGTCTGGGTGTTGTACTCGCTGAAACTGATAATGCTGCCGAATCGGTCATTGAAGCTTTTAACGGGTTAAAAGTGAGAGTCATTGTGCAGGAATTCATAAGGGAAGCACTGGGTGCTGATATTCGGGCTTTTGTTGTGGATGGGGTAGTGATTGGTGCTATGAAACGACAGGCTAAAAAAGGAGAATTCCGTTCCAATTTACACAGAGAAGGTACTGCT
>DASRQG010000177.1:0-4185 GCA_035645995.1 Mariniphaga sp.
TTTACTCCTGAAAATGTAATGGACATACAACGCACCATTGGTGCTGACATTATAATGGCTTTTGATGAATGTACGCCTGGAGATGCTGACAGAGGTTATGCCAAAGAATCACTGGAACGAACTCAAAGGTGGCTGCACAGATGTTATGAACAGTTTACACGTACATCACCAAAATACGGATACGAACAATCATTATTCCCGATCGTACAGGGCGCTGCCTATGCCGATTTAAGAAAAGAGGCTGCCACACATGTTAAATCATTCGATGCTGATGGTTATGCTATTGGTGGTTTATCGGTTGGAGAACCGGAAGAAGTGATGTACGAAATGACTGAAGTAGTGACAGAAATACTTCCTCAAGACAAACCCCGGTATCTTATGGGAGTCGGAACCCCGATAAATATACTTGAAGGCATTGAGCGGGGAGTTGATATGTTTGATTGTGTCATGCCCACAAGGAATGGCCGTAACGGGATGCTTTTTACCTCCGAAGGTGTCATCAATATCAGAAATAAAAAATGGGAAAACAATCATAACCCGATCGATCCAAATGGAACATCGTTTGTAGATCACTATTCTCTGGCATATCTACGACACCTGATTATCTCAAACGAGATGCTTGGAGCGCAAATTGCCAGCCAGCATAATTTAGCATTTTATTTATGGCTTGTTGATATGGCACGAATTAAAATAATGGAAGGTAACTTCACAATCTGGAAAAAGGAAATGGTGCAACGATTAAAAATCAGACTGTAATTCAGGATGAAGGTATACAAAACATTAGATAAATATATAACCAAAAAGTTTTTAGGCACATTTTTCTATGCCATAGCTTTAATTCTAAGTATTGCTGTTGTATTTGATATGTCGGAAAATCTGGATGAGTTCCTTTCGAAAGAAGTTACCTGGGGAACTATCATTTCCGAATACTACCTGAACTTTATCCCTTATTTTGCAAACCTGTTCAGCCCGCTGTTCACATTTATAGCTGTAATCTATTTCACTTCCAAAATGGCATATAATACAGAAATTATAGCCATACTCAGCAGTGGTGTATCCTACAAAAGATTGATGAGGCCTTATATGGTTTCAGCATTTATTATTGCTGTATTCACATATGTTTTAGGCAATTATATTATTCCTCCAGCAAATGAGACCATGAATCAATTCAGGTCTGTTTATATTGACAACAACAGAAGCAACTTTACAACCGAATACAATATTCACCGGCAAATAGAACCCGGTGTTTTTATATATATGCGCCAATTTAGTGCAGGTAATGTTGGTCAGAGATTTACTCTGGAAAAATTTAATGGACATAAACTAACAGAAAAAATTACAGCAGACAATATACGATGGGATGAAGAGAACCAAAAATGGATTCTTAATAACTGGTGGAAACGTACGATTCATGACTACCATGAAGAATTTGACAAAGGATACCGATTAGATACAGTGCTCAATATGAAGCCCATCGAATTTAAAGTTATTAAGAATCAAATGGAAAGTTTTACAACTCCTGAGTTGAAAGCTGAAATTAAGCAGATGAAACTACGCGGGGTTAATACAGTTGAATGGGAAATTGAAAGACATAAAAGATTTGCCGGTCCATTTTCGGCATTTATACTCACAATAATTGGTGCCGGATTGGCATCCCGAAAAATAAAAGGAGGGTTAGGCCTTCACCTGGGACTGGGATTATTATTGAGTTTTTCATACATTTTATTTCAGCAAATATCGACAGTATTTGCTATTAGTGGAACCATGCCCCCATTATTGGCAGTGTGGATTCCAAACCTTGGATATAGTATCATCGCTTTTTTTGTATTTAAATGGGCAGCCAAATAATTTGGTTTAACGATTCAAACATTTAATTTTATAATTCGAAACATCCCTTCTTTAAAACGATTAAATATGTTGAGTTAGAAGGTAAAAAAGAAGGCTGCCAGAAAAAATTTATAATTTTGCCCCGGTTTTATTAGAAAAAACAATCCCTTCCTGAAAGGGAAATTATAACTTAAAACAAGCTATATGTCATTACGAAGTAACGTTCTTGACCTTCGAAAAAGAAAAAGGGAAGTACAAAAAGGGGGAGGCGATGAAGCCATTGAGAAACAGGCAAAGATGGGTAAACTCACTGCACGTGAGCGCATCTTAGCCCTCTTGGACAAGAATTCCTTTCATGAATACGATTTATTCGTTGAACATAGTGCCAAAGATTTTGGGATGGAATCAAAGGTGCTGCATGGTGATGGTGTAATAATAGGTACCGGAACCATTTATAGCAAGCCTGTGTGTATTTTTGCTCAGGATTTTACTGTTGCAGGAGGGTCGTTAGGTTTAATGCATGCCCGCAAAATTACAAAGATAATGGATCATGCTCTAAAAATGAGAGTGCCATTAATTGGAATCAACGATTCGGGAGGTGCACGTATTCAGGAAGGTGTTAACTCACTTGCCGGATATGGAGAAATCTTTTTCCGTAACACACTGGCATCGGGGGTAATACCTCAAATTTCAGTCATTCTTGGACCTTGTGCCGGTGGTGCTGTTTATTCACCCGCACTAACTGATTTTGTTTTCGTTGTTGAAAACATCTCTAAAATGTTTATCACAGGGCCAAGTGTTATTAAATCGGTATTAGGTGAAGAAATTTCTATGGAGGAACTGGGTGGTGCACGTGTCCATGCAGAGCTTACAGGAAATGCTCATTTTTTTGCTACAAGTGAATTGGAATGTTTCGAGCAAATAAAAAAGCTAATCAGCTACATACCGCGTAACAACGATGTAAAGGCAATGGCATTTCCTCCAAAGCCTCCAAAAAAAGGTAAAAAAATTGAAGACATTGTACCTTCCGACGCACGTATTCCTTATGATATGCGTGATATCATTAAAACCATCACCGACAGTTCGGAATTTTTTGAGGTAATGGAAAACTTTGCACCAAATATTATAATTGGATTTGGTCGTATGGAAGGTGATACAGTGGGCTTTGTTGCCAACCAGCCAATGGTATTGGCAGGTGTACTTGACACCGATAGTTCAGATAAAGCTGCCCGGTTTATTCGTTATTGCGATGCATTTAATATTCCTATAGTTACCCTGGAGGACCTACCTGGTTATCTGCCGGGTGTAGATCAGGAACATGCAGGGGTAATCCGCCATGGTGCAAAAATCTTATATGCCTATAGTGAGGCTACAGTTCCTAAAGTTACAATCATCCTACGAAAAGCTTATGGCGGAGGATATATTGCCATGAATTCACGCCACCTGAGAGCTGACTTTGTTTTTGCATGGCCAACAGCTGAAATAGCTGTTATGGGCCCTGAAGGAGCAGCTAATATTGTATTCCGAAAAGAAATTTCAGAAGCTGAAAACCCGGAAGAAATGCGCCAGCTAAAAATTCAGGAGTACAAAGAGAAATTTGCCAATCCTTATGTAGCAGCAGCACAAGGCTATATTGATGAAGTAATTGAACCCAGGGATACCCGCGGCCGTATTTTGCATGCCTTGCAGGTTTCTCAGAACAAAAGCGTATTCCTTCCTAATAAAAAACATGGAATTCCACCATTCTAATAAAGAAAGATACTCTTATGGCTGAAGAAAAAGAATTAAAAAACCTGGTAATTCAAGGGGCTGTTTATAAAACTACTTATACCTGGAAATTCGAAAACAGGGTAATGTGGGAAGCTCCTAACCCAAATCTAATTTATGCATTTATACCGGGAACGATTATAGATATCTTCGTAAAACCCAAACAAAAAGTTAAGGAAGGGGAAACACTTCTTTTACTTGAAGCAATGAAAATGCAGAATCAGGTCAGAATGCCATTCGATGGCGAAATTGTTAAAATATTCGTCTCAAAGAATGATACAATTCCCCGAAAGCATCTGATGCTGGAGGTGAAGCCTGCTAAATAATTTTTAAAGCTAAATTATATAAAAAAGCCGTTCATTTTTGTTCGGCTTTTTTTTATGAATAACTTCTGAAGAATAAATTTAATGAAATCCTATTTAAGCTGGTAACGTCTATAAATTTTCCTGCTATCAACTTCGTACTATCTTCGATGTAAATTCGTGAAATATCGAACTTGTATCGAACTTGTATCGAAGAAACATCGAAGAAAGTACGAAAATATCTGGTAAATATCCAGGATGGATCATCTCATCAAATTGTGTCAGGCAC
>DASRQG010000178.1:0-6228 GCA_035645995.1 Mariniphaga sp.
AATATTTGAAAGTATAGACCATTGTGCAACAAAAGCTATACCCAGCACGGCCATTACTGAAGAGATAAATACTGCCATCTGAGATTGTTTAACGCCCCATATTCCTGAAATAAAAACAATAGCCAATATGGATAACAAGAGGTTAATAATGCGTATGGTGAGTTTGCGTCGTTGTGCGGTAAACCTGAATTTCTTCAAAAAGCTTTTTACAACATTCTTTGTGAAAAAATGAGCTGCTATTAATATGATAAGTACAATTAATGTCTGAGTCACTCGTATTGTTTGTATATCCATGTTTTTAGTTTTTATATTCTGCAAAGATATATTTTTAAGAAATAGATGACTTAGTAACAGAGGGCAGGAGCACTATGAATCATTGGTTTGTTAAAAAATGGTTCATTCTTATTGTTGTTCCTAAAAAGCCAATTTTCGCTCTTAAATCTTACCCCAAGCTTGAGCACATACTAAAGATTGGGATTTCGGCCATTAATCAATATTTTTTACCATACACTACTGATTGGGAATCTAAATTAAGCAGGTAAACTTATTCCTTTGATTTTCCGGTACAGGTCGAGTGCAAATACATCAGTCATGCCTGATATAAAATCGACTGCCGATTGGATTTTATGATACAACTGATCGGATTGAGGATGGTATTGATTCGGCAATAGCGATAGAATTTTTTTGTTGTATTTATCGTTTGGATTGACAACAGCACCCACAAACTCTTCAAGCAGGGTGCCTATAATTTTAAAACCGGCTATTTCAATTTCCACTACCGAACGGTGGGCATAGACTTCCTTAAAGGAAATATCCTTTACTTGTTGTAAGGCATGTGCCTGCCGGGGTGGCAGTGACCCCGAAAGCGTGCCATTGAATTTTCCTCCTAAAATGGCCTCAGGGTTGTTGATAAAAACATTTATACACGCATGAATTAATTTCCCGATTACACCTGCACGCAGATAACTGATCTGCTCATTTTTATCCGACACCCTGCTTAAGGTATTTTTGATGCTGTCAAGGGCAGGCATGTCGTCAACAGGATCATAGAAATTCAGATAAAGTTGCTGTACAGTGTCGTACGAGAGGATTCCCAGTTTGCATGCATCTTCAAGGTCCATGATCTGGTAACAGATGTCATCGGCAGCTTCTACCAGATATACCAACGGATAGCGACTGTAAGAAAGGTGCTTGTCATTTTTTACCGGGATTCCCAATTTTTTGGCTATCGTTTGAAATTGCTCTTTCTCTGATTGAAAGAAACCAAACTTCTGTTTGGTAGCCAGAGGTGATTCATAAGGGTACTTAACAATGCTTGCCAGGGTAGGGTAGGTAAGTGCAAAGCCTCCCGGTCGTTTCCCGTTAAATTGATGGGTCAGCAGGCGGAATGCATTGGCATTACCATCAAACCTGATGAAATCACTCCATTCGGCAGGATCCAGCTGTTCTTTAAATTCCTTTCCATGTCCGTTTTGAAAAAAGTAGGATATGGCAGCTTCACCCGAATGGCCAAACGGCGGATTGCCAAGATCGTGAGCCAGGCATGCAGCGGATACTATAGTGCCAATTTCGGAGACCAGGGGATTATCAGGAAATCCTTCCATGGTCTTTTCTGCCAGCAGGTTTCCAAGTGAACGTCCTACGCTGGCTACCTCCAGACTATGGGTTAACCGGTTATGGACAAATATGTGCTCCGGGAGTGGAAACACCTGTGTCTTGTTCTGCATCCTTCGAAATGGTGATGAGAATACAACTCTGTCGTAATCGCGCTGAAAC
This sequence comes from Mariniphaga sp., assembly GCA_035645995.1. GTDB lineage: Bacteria > Bacteroidota > Bacteroidia > Bacteroidales > Prolixibacteraceae > Mariniphaga. The sequence continues at coordinate 1,777 of DASRQG010000178.1, forward strand.
TGGGTGCGGTCTTCCATTCTTGCAGATGCTTTCCATCCTTCCATTCCCAGCCGGTGTGTAATCAATAACCGGCTCCAATTCATTTTATAGTTGTTGTTCATTATTGACAGGAAATATAGGTGGAATATTTTTTAACTTCATTGGCAAGTTGTCGTGCCCGGTTATTGGTGATTTGATTGAGCCGATTCCAGAAGTTCGTACTGTGATCTTTTATCTCGGTATGCACCAGTTCGTGTAGTAGGACATAATCGATGAGGTGGTCAGGAAGCTTCATTAATTGCAAGTTTAGGCTGATGTTGTTCTGTGAGGAGCAGCTTCCCCAATTCCGTTTGTTGTTCCGGATGGTAACATTGTTGTATTTAAATCCATATTGAGTGGCCAAAGTATCCAATTTGTCAGGTAGAATCAGGTGTGCTTCAACCCTGTAGACATTTGTAATCAGCTTCTCAATGTTTCGTTGCATTCGTTCCGAGTTGTACTCCGGGGCATATTGTTTTATTATGTTGCTTTTTAAGTCCATTCTGGCATAGGTAGCTGTATGAAGCTCTATTGTATGCATCTTGGTATTTATAACCATACCTTCGGTAAATCTTTTTCTTTTTGTATCGATTGTTTGTTGTTGCTGAATGATCCAGGTTTCATGTTGAGAAAGAAAAGTTTTTACCTCCTTTTCCGTTACATAAATTGGAAAAGAAACGAGTACCGATTTATCGGGCTTAATACTTATTTTCATACTTTTAGATCGCCGGTTGCGAAAAAAAGTTACCTGACCAATGCTTTTATAATGAACTACTTTGTTTGGCATTCGTTTAAATAAAATTAAGACCAAAGATACCATATTATGGAACAGAACAAAAAAATGGAAGTTTTTGCTAACTTGACCAAAAAAGTAACAATTGCTTCAGTAGAAGATAAGGTGCTTCCCGGAAGTCTTGTCTTTGAAGCATTGAATCAATTCCCGGGATATTATCACGATGGGCCCATTCCTGCCCAGCCTATTTATCTTTATCTGGTGTTGGAACGGCAATATCCGCTCGAGGAAGTTTTAAGGGCTACCCAGAGTATTGAAAAAGAATTTGCTAATTGGAGGTTCGATGCAGGTAAAGGATATATGCACCTGGGATCCCAGTTTTTGAATGTCATCAGGCTACGTCATTTGCCCGAACTTGAACTTGTAGGTAAAATACAGGAGGCATATCTTCAAAAGGGAATTGATTTTTTGATGAATAAAAGGTTAAGGGGTAAACTTGAAGCAGAAATAAAGATTGTGAAATTTCTTAACCTTGAAATTCTGGATGATGGTATTTACGTGGAAGTGGAAGACGAGAATTTCGGTTATATTGAAATTCCTAAATACCTGAGCTACGATGTATTTTCAAAGGTGTCGATGGATGTTAAGTATAACTGGGACGGGCATGAATTTGATGCAGCTTCAGGGTCGTTCTATAAAGATGGTAAACTAACAGAATTTGTAAGAATACTGAGCAATAAAAACGATATGGAATATTTGTCCAGCCTCAGAAGTTTATACCTTGAAAAGATATGGTGATCTAAATCCATTAGGATGTTACGTGAAGCTTCTATTTAGAATTTTATCAATTTTTGCTATCATTCTGGTGGTCTTCGATACAACATTAATTATCGAAACGAAATGATGAAGCGCTTTTTCATTAAAAAAGGTGACCTGTCGATACTCATTCCATTGTCGTAAAGGATAATAATCACCAATTCTGAAGTTCCAGGATGACAATGGTATGTTGGGAATATGATGTTTGTCATTCAGCCATATTCTTCCGGTTTTACCATCGCTGTTGGCTTCCCATTTGACCTGTTCTACTTTCAAAGGAAATTCGGTTGGGTGGATTAATGGCGTGGCAAGGATATTTATTGTGGACTTGACGTGGGGTGACTGTAATAAATGTAATTCGCGCAATATAGTGCCGGCTTCAACGAGTTGCCAAAACATATCAGAATCAACTGGTACAGGAATGTGGGGAGAAAAAGCATCAGTCATGATCATTTCAGGTGGTACTGTTGATTGAGCTGCCGCGTAAATATAATTCAACAGGTGTGTGGGAGAAAAAGTGATCCTGAAATCAGGCCGGAATTCACTGTTGCCGGCCATACATACATTTCCTGTAGGAACACTTTCCGTAATGAAAGTTAATCCGGTGTTGTGAGAAATTTTATGAATAAATTTTTCATCAATATTCAATTTAACACGACCGGATAATTCATCCTGAACATACATAGGGAAGATTATGAGAGGAATATTTTTTCCAAAAAAAGTATTTAAAGCAGGATGTTGAGTTACAAATACGTGCATCCCCGCGTGTGGATTAAAAGTTTCGGCAACGTTCAGGTTGTAATTTGAAACCGGATGTAAAAAATTCATTCGTTCATCCTCAGGAATTGAAAGGTCGCCGGCATAATATTTTTGAGTAATGAAAGGTTTTTTGTTTACCAGGATGGTTGGATCATTGTTAATAGAAGTGTGCTTAAATGTTTCTGTTTTTGATAAGACAACGGGTGAAGATGTGTTCATGAAGATTTTGTCAAGTGGAACCAGCTCATTCATTACATTAGTCATTTTGATTGATTTGAATATACTTATTTTAACAAAAAGAATAGGATAGGGTTATATTAAAATTACGAAATCCTCATTACAAAAAATTACGCATTAAGGAAACTGAGGATTTTGAGGAAACTGAGGATGGATTTCCCCTGTTTCCTCAAAATCCTCAATATCCTCAAAATCCTCAACCTTTATTCATTCAGTTTAAGTTTCTTTTTTCTACTTTTGGTTTAAAATCAGTAGTCTGATTATTAAGACAATCTTTTTTCGATGGACATACGTAAATCAATACATCAAATACTATCCGACAAAAAGGTCCGTTATACAGGCCTTCACATAAACCATATTGCCCGTCATATTCTTAATATGAATACCTCGCTTTTCCCCGATGAAGAACTTCCCGAATTCGATGTTCTCAAGATCAGAATCAACAGGATCATGCTCTATGATATCCATCAATCGAAGTCACCCCGGTTCACCCGTGTATTCAATCCTAAAACAAATACTTATCGAAAAGGAGTATATAAGTTGAAGAGGTAATATACAGAGCCGGAACAACTGACTAACAGCCTCAATGAAAATGACAACCTGGAACTGATGCTGGAGAAACTGAAGAAATAATTTGAAATCTTTATCTTAGCAAATCATTGTATTAAAGATACCGGTCAACATCAATAAAATGGAAAATAATAATCTAAACAAAACATTTCCTATCATCAACATAAGTTTTATAACAATTGCATTATTATTGACTCTGGGTTGCAATAATGGGAAGAAACTCGCTGTTGACACGCTTACCGATGATGGTGTTGCGCACTGGATAGGTGATGGTAAACCGATTCCTCAGCATGATTCACTTTTTTATCTCGATGATCGTGCTCCACTTTTCAGAAAAGAGTTTGATGTGACTGACAATTTGAAATCGGCAAAGCTTTTTATAACAGCTGCCGGTTATTATTACGCACTTTTGAATGGAGAAAGGGTTGGGCAAAATATGCTTGATCCGGCATGGACTGATTTTAGCAAACGGATTTATTATACAGAATATGACATTTTGGATATGCTGGTTCCGGGTAATAATTGTATTGATGTAACATTGGGTAACGGCTTTTATAACCCTTTACCCATGCGGATGTGGGGTAAAAGGAACCTGAGAGAAGTACTTCAGGTGGGAAGGCCGGCTTTTATCGGAAAAATTGTCCTGGAGTATAAAAACGGGAAAACGGACATCATTGGAACAGACCGTTCGTGGAAGTATACAGAGGGGCCTATACTTAAAAATGATGTTTATCTGGGTGAAGTGTATAACGCTCAATATGAACCTGACGGTTGGCATCTTACCGGATTTATTGATACATCGTGGCAAAATGCTAATTATTCAGACGGCCCGGGTGGGAAACTGATGAAATCATTCTTTCCACCGGTACAGGTTACGAAACAAATTGATGCTGTTGATATTTATTCACCGCAAAAAGATACTTATATCGTTGACATGGGCGTGAACTTCACAGGAATGTATAAAATGAGGCTAAGAGGGGAGTATGGCGACTCAATTGTTTTTCGGTTGGGCGAAAGGACTTATGATGATGGCAGCCTGAATCCAATGACTGCAGTCTGCGGACAGATTAAAAAAGCTGGTATGGGAGGCCCGGGTGCTCCGGATATTGCCTGGCAAACCGACACCTATATTTTTGGAGATCAAAAGGAAGTATGGTATCAGCCTGAATTTACCTTTCACACCTTTCGATATCTTGAAATCAAAGGATTAGGTTATAAACCGGATCTGTCTGATATAAAAGGACTGGCAATAAATTCCAACGTGGATGAAAGCAATCATTTTTCTTCATCATCGCAATTAATTAATAATATACAGGAAG
>DASRQG010000179.1:0-4624 GCA_035645995.1 Mariniphaga sp.
TGCTATTCTTGCAAGCACTATTTTAGTTCAGGTTTTCGATTTACCGGTTTTAACTATTGAGTCCTTCTTTGGTGAAATACCTAATTCATTTCATATAATTATGCCTGAATTAGACTTTAGTCAACTTGGCAATTATATTGAACCTGCCCTGACCATAGCACTCCTGGGCGGTATTGAATCACTTCTTTCAGCTGTTGTAGCAGATGGTATGATTGGCAGCCGGCATCGGTCAAATACAGAACTTATTGCTCAGGGTATAGCAAATATAGTAACACCTTTTTTTGGTGGTATTCCTGCTACAGGTGCCATTGCCCGTACAGCTACAAATGTTAAGAATGGTGGAAGAACACCGGTAGCCGGAATAATTCACGCTGTTACTCTTCTTCTTATCATGTTATTCTTTGGAAAATGGGTTAAACTTATTCCTATGTCTGCATTAGCCGGTATATTAATCGTGGTAGCTTACAATATGAGCGAATGGCGCACGTTCCGATCGATTTTAAAGGGATCTTTCTTCGATATTATTGTTCTTGTTTCTACTTTTTTGCTTACAGTTCTGGTGGATCTTACAATAGCAATTCAGGTAGGTGTTGTACTCTCTGCTTTGTTATTTATGAAAAGAATGGCTGACATGGGTAAGGAAATTCCAGCTGTAATTGATACTGATGTTATTGAAGATTATTCTAATCTGCCAAAAGACATTGGTATTTATGAGATTAGTGGTCCGTTGTTTTTTGCTTCTGCCAAACAGTATTGTGAAGTACTTATGGCAACGGGATTAAAAAATAGAATTTTAATTATTCGAATGCGACATGTCCCCTTTGTAGATTCTACAGGATTAAATAATTTAAAAGCAGCATTGGAAATTCTCACTCACTCTGATATTAAGGTTATTCTTTCAGGCGTTAATGAGACGGTTGGAAATGATCTCCAGAGAACAGGGGTATATGATTTGATTGGAACTCATTCTATATTTTCAACATTTGAAATGGCTGTGGATGAGGCTTTGTTTCAATTGCAACAAATCAGAAACCATACAGGGAATAATAAATATTGAAACTAAAGAGAAATATCAGTGTTGTAAATCAGCTCTGCCAGATTGTTGAATACTGTTGCTCCTGTTGATTCCAGACGTTGTTTTGATTGATGCCCGTCTGCAATTAAAACACATTTTATCTCCAGTGCTTGAGCAACTTGGTAGTCATGAATAGTGTCCCCAATCATACATGCAGTATTTTTATCTATCGGGAAAATTTTAAAGAGTTCCAAGCCGCGTGCTACTTTCGATACTGCATAATGATTATTGAGGCCTGAAAAACTTTCGAAGTAATGAATAATATTATTATGCAGCAGTGTTTCCTGTAGCATTGTTTGGTGCATAGCAGAGAGAACAAATTGCCGCATTCCCTTATTTCTAAAATGTGTTAATACTTCTGTTGAGGCAGGATGAAGCTGACATTCAGTTACACCTTGTTCGTATAATTCGATGAATTCACGGGCCGGAACTTCAAAATCTTCATAAGTAAAATCAAAACCAATGGACGAATAATAATCTCTTATTGGAAACGCAAACACTTCTTTGTATTGATCTATATCAAGTAATGGAAGATCCCTTGCTTTTAAAAGAGCGTTAATACAAGAAATACAAATATCTAAATCGTTAAGCAATGTTCCGTTCCAGTCCCAAATAATTGTTTTAAGTTGCATTATGATTCTAACGCTTTCAATTTATTAATGACAGGATTTGCGTATAATTTTAAGAATCGCTCCTGAATGTCCGTTATGGGAAAATCGATGTGAATCATTGCCTGCTCAATCATTAGTTTAAAGATCTTCTTTTCATGTGGAGTATATTTATCTTTAAATAGCGGTTCTTGCATAAGCATATCATAAGCAATATAATTATTTGGCCATAATTTATAATTTGAATAAATCTGCTTATCAATTAATCCTGCGAGATTCTTTACCTGTTGGTTTTTTTGGTCGTTGGACGAAGTATCTGAAGGTTGCACTGTAATTGGCTTCCCAAAAGCAAAGCGCATTCTGCCTTTTGGGTTGAATATGCCCATTGACATACTTTTAAGGTCATCCTTGTTCGTTTTTTTCTGACCATAATGTTCTTTTTTAATGAGCTCTTTCATTTTTGCCAATCCGCAGGGTTCTATTTCATAAGAAATCGACACAGGTACTATGTTTAATTCGTTAAATCCTTCTGTGAAACTTTTTGTGTTGCTCATATTCAGCATCTTCAATACGCTTTCCTGTGTTTTGTCAAATCCATTTTTGGTACGGCCTTCTCGTTGAGCAATCCAAACCGACAAGTTATCTTCAGTAATTGATTTACGTATAAACTGAGATACTAATTTTGATGATTGAAGGAGTTCACGTGGAGGAAGATTCCTTTTAATTATGAAGGCCCTGTTTAGTTTCACAGCATGTTCAATCCATTCATAAAGTAACAGGTTATTTCCGATTGCAATTTGAGTAGTGTTCATTCCTTTGTCAAACATCAAAAGGTTGAGCAAGGCTGCATCTAAAATTATGTCACGGTGATTCGAAATAAACAAGTAAGGCTTTGTTTTTTCCAGGTTTTCCAACCCGGTGCACGTTAACCCATCCGATGTTTTATTTATAATCCAGTTAAGAAGATCATATATAAATGTTCCTTGTAATTGTTTAATCTCCCTTACTGTCCGAAGTTGTAATTTAACCATTTCAACTTTTGGACGTGACTTGAATAAGTGTATTAAAACCCTGTCAAAGGCCGGGTCTTTCACCATTAGTTTTATTTTATGCTTTACTTCCTGATCAGTATAAGGTCGAATCTCATCGAAGTTGTATTCCATGATGTCGGTAATTTTTTGCTGACAAAGTAATAAATTTAAAACCTATAATTTAAATCTCATTTGAAATTTTAATTCAGTTTTTTGATTGCCTTTTATTTTGTTATACCCCGAACCCATCGTATCAACGCCATTTTGTGTCAAATTAGCCAATTTAAACCATATTTCAATTTTAGGATTTATTCTATACTTAAGGTTTAGATAAGTTCTTAATCCTTCTCCATAATAGGCAGGTATAGAAAAAACATTCAGTAAATCGTTCTCATAAGCATATATTCTTGAATTATAGCTGTCGGTTTTAAACCAGGCCAGCCTAAAGGTCATATTAACAGGAAGTTTTTCCGGTGTAAATTGAGTATCCTGTAAAAGTAAGATACCATATTCTTTTTCTACCCCTTTGTAGGCTATGTGTTCAATGCGTGATCTTAAGATTAACCATTCGTAAGGCTGGGATTGGCAATGTAGCCTTGTTTTAGTTGTTCCCTCAGGATGATTTACATACCTTTCATTAAGAACATGTTTTTTGTCTTTTACTTCATTTTTAATGCGTAAATACACCTGAAACTGAGGAGTTGGAGTAAAAGTTGTCTGAATAAAAACATCACTTCCCTGAGATGGTCCTGTTGTAGTATATTTTGTCCATTTTGATTGATAGTAATCAGAATATGCAGTGATTGTAAAATGCCTGGCAGGTAATATTCGTGTACCGATATAGAATCCAGTTTCATTAGCTGCAGAACTGTTTTCGCAAAAAGGGGAAGCCCATAATGCATGATAGTTATTATTAAAATGCCTGAATAATGTTGAAACCTGAATGCGGTCGTGTAAATATAATTCCATTCCCTGAACCACAGCTTTCCCTGAACTGGCAGATATTGCTGCTTCACCTGATAATTGGAGTTTTCCTTTGCCAAAAAGATAATTTATCCCTGCAGTTTTATTTATTGTCCCCCTGAAGTTGAATTTGTTATAGGGCTGGTCTGCAGGTAGTAAAGGAAATTCAAATTGCCTGTATAATACAACAGCACCTAACCTGAGGTTGTGCATATGCCAATTTACCAAAGCTCCGGCATTAAAGTCGTTAACACTACGTTTGTCTTCTGTTTCATTCACTGTTCGATGGTATCCTGTTGATTGAAGACTGGTTATCCAATGTCCAATTGAGTCCACACCTGCTTTATTCCCATCCAGGTCTTTATTCGAGATAAAAATACTTATCATTGCTTTTTTTATTTTCAATGTAGTTGTTGCACCCCTAAAAAATTTATTTTCATCCGCTGAAGTATATGGCCTTATACCCTGATTCAATTTTGAAACAGAAAGGGCATTGGTTGACTTTCCAAAAGAAAACCCTTGCCATAATATGAGGCCTTGACCACCTCTGACAACATAATCTCCAATTGTCACATTTTGAATTACCAGATTAGGTTGTATGCTCAGGTATGCTGAATAAAAATCATATCCATATTTATTAGTGCCTGAGAAAAAAGCTTCACCCGGGTCTTTTTCTGCAGTAAATCCAGCTGATATATTCCTGCCTGAAGTAAATTTATACCTTGTATAGTGTCTGAGCATGTCTCCTTCAAATGGAATAGTTCCGTCTTTCCCCGGTTTATATCCGGCCTGTTCCTGAACAATACCTTGTGTGCGAAGGAGCAATTCATGCTTTTGATATTGGAAGATCTCTCTAAAATTGAATGACTTCTCTTTGGTAGGGCCAAAACTTATAAATGGCTCCATTTTCTTTAAAACTTCCGGATTCAGGCTTTCAACAACGTTCA
>DASRQG010000180.1:0-5554 GCA_035645995.1 Mariniphaga sp.
CGGAAAGTAATATTTTCTATCAGGTTCTCGAATTCAATTTTACCATCAAATTCTGTTATAATTACACCATTGAAAGGATCCCATTCACAGATAAGTTTACCTTTTCTGATTTCTTCTCCATTTTTAACATGCAATTTTGATCCATAAGGAATTGCATTGGTCTGAAGAGGAATTCTTGTATTCTTATCCAGAATTTTAAGTTCTGCCAATCGGCTTACTACAATATCAACTGTAGAACCATCTTCACCTTTATATTCAACTGCTCTTAATTCTTCTATTTCTACAAATCCATCGTATCGCGCTTCAACCATCGATTGTGCCGAAATGTTACCGGCAATACCTCCTACGTGGAACGTACGCAAAGTAAGCTGTGTACCAGGCTCACCAATTGACTGTGCAGCAATAACTCCAACAGCCTCACCTTTTTGAACCATATCACCTGATGCAAGGTTTCTGCCGTAACATTTGCTACAAACCCCTACTTTTGATTCACAGGTAAGTACTGAACGAATTTCAACTGATTCGATTGGAGAATTTTCTATCTTTCTGGCGATATCTTCAGTAATTGCTTCACCAGATTTAATAATAGGATCACCAGTCAGAGGATTATAAATATCATGTACCGATGTGCGGCCAATAATACGTTCATATAAGGATGCAACAACCTCTTCATTATTTTTAATTGCGGCAGCAGCAATACCTCTTAAAGTACCGCAATCTTCTTCAGAAATAATAACGTCCTGAGAAACATCGACCAGACGACGAGTAAGATATCCCGCATCTGCAGTCTTAAGTGCAGTATCTGCCAAACCTTTACGAGCACCGTGTGTCGAAATAAAATATTCCAGAACCGACAACCCTTCTTTAAAGTTTGCCAGAATAGGGTTCTCAATAATCTGAGAGCCTGTTGAACCCGATTTTTGTGGTTTTGCCATCAATCCCCTCATTCCACATAGCTGACGAATCTGCTCTTTAGAACCACGGGCTCCGGAGTCAAGCATCATATATATTGAGTTGAACCCTTGCTTATCGCTACTGATTGTTTTCATCACAGCATGGGTAAGCCTGGAGTTAGCGTGTGTCCAGATATCAATCACCTGGTTATAACGTTCATTATTGGTAATGAACCCCATATTATAGTTATTAATCACCTCATCAACTTCATCGTAACCTCCGGTTACAATGGTGTCCTTGTCTTCAGGGATCACAACATCATCAATATTGAATGACAAACCTCCACGGTATGCCATATGGTAACCAAGGTCTTTAATGGCATCAAGGAAAGCAACTGTTTCTGCGTTACCACATTTTTTGAAAACATCAGAAATGATGGTACGAAGTGATTTCTTAGTTAGAAGCTGATTAATGTATCCTACCTGACGTGGTACATATTCATTAAATAATACCCTGCCAACAGTAGTTTCAATTATATGCTTAAAGAAGTCACCATTTTCATCAACATCTTCAACTTTTACTTTTACAACGGAATGTAAATCAATCGCTTTTTCTTCATAAGCAATTATAACTTCCTCAGGTGAATAGAAAACCATTCCTTCACCCCTTGAACCTTCTCTTGGCTTGGTCATATAATACAACCCCAGCACCATGTCCTGTGAAGGAACCTGAATAGGTGCTCCATTTGCAGGGTTAAGAAGGTTATGAGATGCAAGCATCAAAATTTGAGCTTCAAGAATAGCAGCATTACCTAATGGAAGATGTACAGCCATTTGGTCACCATCAAAGTCAGCATTAAAACCGGTACAAACGAGTGGGTGTAGCTGTATAGCCTTACCTTCTATCATCACCGGCTGGAAAGCCTGGATTGAAAGCCTATGCAATGTGGGTGCACGGTTTAGGAGAACCGGGTGTCCTTTTAGCACATTTTCAAGAATCTCCCAAACTACGGGATCTTTCCTGTCAACAATTTTCTTTGCAGACTTTACTGTTTTCACAATACCTCTTTCAATCAGTTTCCTGATTATAAAAGGCTTATAAAGTTCAGCAGCCATATCTTTAGGAAGACCACATTCATGAACCTTTAATTTTGGGCCTACAACAATAACAGAACGTGCAGAATAATCAACACGTTTACCCAACAGGTTCTGACGGAATCGTCCCTGTTTACCTTTTAAGCTGTCAGAAAGGGATTTAAGAGCTCTGTTATTTTCAGTCTTTACAGCATTAGACTTACGTGAATTATCAAACAGAGAATCCACTGCTTCCTGTAACATACGTTTTTCATTACGCAGAATAACTTCAGGAGCCTTAATCTCTATCAGTCTTTTGAGCCTGTTATTTCTAATAATAACCCTCCGGTACAAATCATTAAGATCGGAAGTTGCAAATCGGCCTCCATCCAGTGGCACAAGTGGCCTCAGGTCGGGAGGAATTACAGGTACAACTCTTACAATCATCCATTCCGGACGGTTAAGATTTTTACTTGCCCTAAAAGCTTCAACCACCTGCAAACGTTTCAATGCTTCATTTTTACGCTGCTGAGAGGTTTCAGTATTTGCTTTATGCCTAAGGTTAAATGACAGGTCATCGAGGTCAAGCCTGCTTAAAATCTCATATAACGCTTCGGCACCCATTTTTGCAATAAATTTATTTGGGTCCTCATCATCAAGAAACTGATTTTCCTTTGGAAGTGTATCAATAATATCAAGGTATTCTTCCTCAGTAAGGAAATCAAGCTCCTTAATACCATCAACAGCTTTAACTCCAGGATTAATTACTACATATCGTTCGTAGTAAATTATAGAATCAAGTTTTTTGGTTGGCAGTCCCAACAGGTAACCTATTTTATTAGGTAATGAACGGAAATACCAGATATGGGCTACAGGCACCACGAGTGCTATGTGCCCCATCCGCTCACGACGAACTTTCTTTTCGGTAACTTCAACACCACAACGGTCGCAAACAATTCCCTTATAACGGATGCGTTTGTATTTTCCGCAGTGGCATTCATAATCTTTTACCGGACCGAAAATACGCTCACAAAACAAGCCATCACGCTCAGGTTTATAAGTTCTGTAGTTAATAGTTTCGGGCTTTAAAACCTCCCCATACGACCTTTCCAGAATTTCTTCAGGAGAAGCCAGACTGATGGAGATTTTAGAAAAACCACCTTTTGCTTTATTATCTTTTCTGAATGCCATAATTTATATATATATCATTATAACAGAACCAAATTCTAAAATGCGGATGTTTATTCCATCCGTATACTAAGACCCAGACCTCTGAGTTCGTGCAATAACACATTCAACGACTCAGGAATTCCCGGTTGTGGCATTGGTTCACCTTTTACGATTGATTCGTAAGCTTTAGCTCTACCCATCACATCATCTGATTTAACAGTCAGGATTTCCTGCAGGATATGAGATGCACCAAAAGCTTCCAGTGCCCATACCTCCATTTCTCCAAACCGTTGACCTCCAAATTGTGCCTTACCACCCAACGGCTGTTGCGTAATAAGTGAGTATGGGCCAATAGAACGTGCATGCATTTTATCTTCAACCATATGCCCCAGTTTCATCATGTATATTACACCTACCGTAGCCTGTTGGTCAAATGGTTCACCGGTTTCACCGTCATGTAAAACAGTTTTTCCAAATCGGGGTATTCCTGCCTTCTCGGTATATTCTGAAATATCCTCAAGTGAGGCACCATCGAAAATTGGTGTTGAAAATTTCACTCCCAGTTCCTTTCCTGCCCAACCAAGTACAGTTTCATAAATCTGTCCGAGGTTCATCCTCGAAGGTACACCAAGTGGATTAAGTACGATATCCACAGGAGTTCCATCTGACAGGAATGGCATATCTTCAGCACGAACAACGCGTGAAACAATACCTTTATTTCCGTGACGACCAGCCATTTTATCACCAATTTGCAGTTTGCGTTTTTTGGCAATAAAAATTTTAGCCAGCTGTACGATTCCTGCAGGAAGTTCATCACCAATTGTTACATTGTAGCGTTCCCGTCTTGCAACAGCTTCCGCTTCTTTATATTTGGTAATGTAGTTATTGATTACCCTAAAGATTAATTCATTCTTATCTTTATCGGTAGTCCATTTAGATGGATTAATAGTGAGATAATCCATTTCCTGCAATTGTTTCAACGTAAACTTAACACCTTTAGGAATGATTTCTGTTCCGTAATAATCTTTCACACCCTGTGAAGTTTTTCCGGTAACCAGCGTGAAAAGTTTATCCTCAAGCTTGATGCGTAAAGCTGCAACTTCTTTTTCTAAAAACTCGTCAATCTGATCGAGTAAAGTTTTTGTTGCGGTTTTACCTTTTTTATCTTTAGCTACACGTGAGAATAATTTTTTATCGATAACGACACCCGACAATGAAGGAGATGCTTTCAATGATGCATCCTTTACATCACCTGCTTTATCCCCAAAGATAGCTCTAAGAAGTTTTTCTTCCGGTGATGGGTCCGATTCACCTTTAGGAGTAATCTTCCCAATTAAAATATCACCGGGTTTCACTTCAGCTCCAATCCGGATTAATCCATTCTCATCAAGGTTTTTGGTAGCTTCTTCGCTAACATTTGGTATATCAGAAGTGAATTCTTCAAGTCCACGTTTTGTATCACGTACTTCAAGACTATATTCATCAACATGAACAGAAGTAAATACATCCTCACGTACGATACGTTCTGAGATAACAATGGCATCTTCGTAGTTGTATCCCTGCCAGGGCATAAAGGCCACCATCAGGTTCCTGCCCAGCGCAAGTTCACCATTCTCCGTTGCATATCCTTCTGTAAGAATTTGCCCTTTGGTAACTCTTTCTCCTTTCTGAACTATTGGTTTCAAATCAATAGTAGTACCCTGATTGGTCTTATTATATTTTTGTAGAGGGTAAGTAACAACTTCAGGGTCAAAACTTACGAACAGATCATCGTCTGTAACATCATATCTTACAATTATCTGTGTTCCATCCACATATTCAATCACACCATCTGCAGCGGCCTGCACCTGAACTCTGGAGTCAGCTGCTGCCCTGCCTTCAAGACCTGTTCCTACAATTGGAGCTTCAGGTCGTAAAAGTGGCACTGCCTGGCGCATCATGTTTGAACCCATCAAAGCACGGTTTGCATCATCATGCTCAAGAAAAGTAATCAGGGATGCAGCAACAGAAGCAATTTGATTCGGACCTACATCCATCAGATTAACCTCTTCTCTGTCGATCAAAGGATAGTCACCATCCAGTCTGGATTTAACTTTAGGATTTATAAAATTACCATCAGCATCGATTGGAGCATTTGCCTGTGCAATAATTTGTCCTTCCTCTTCTTCGGCAGTTAAATAAACTGAACCTTCTGGTGAAAGGTCAACTTTTCCATTCGTTACCTTACGATAAGGAGTAGAAATAAATCCCAAATCATTAATCTTCGCAAATACGCAAAGCGAAGATATCAGACCAATGTTTGGTCCTTCAGGAGTTTCAATAGGACAAAGCCGCCCATAGTGGGTATAATGAACGTCACGCACCTCGAATCCGGCTCTTTCTCTTGAAAGTCCACCTGGTCCTAAAGCTGACATACG
>DASRQG010000181.1:0-2057 GCA_035645995.1 Mariniphaga sp.
TAAAGTTGTTACCACAGGCGGTATTTATGGTCGTATTGTGGAAGTAAAAGAAACATATATTGTACTTGAAATAGCTAAAGAAGTTCAGATTAAGGTTGACAAAAATGGCATCGTAAAAGATATGTCTGATGCTACTCCGACAAAATAGTACAGCTTTCACAAAGTATCACTGAAACCGTTTCGTAATCGAGACGGTTTTTTTGTGACTTTATAAGTTCATTAGCCGCTTTAAAACATCTCATAATACTTCCCCATTTCGGCCCAAAAATGATGAGCCTTCAGAAACAAAACAAACTCAGGAATTACCTGCTGCGAACATCCTTTTTCTATACAAACACCATACTTTCTCCATACCAAGTCCAGTCAGATGTAATTTTGCTATGCTCGGGGACTGGACAAAGTATGGAGGAAGACTACTTCATAACAGGCAAAAAAAAGGCTGCTTATTACATGCACCTTTCAATTTTTTTTGATCAGAAAACTAATTATACATTAAATCTAAAATGCATGATATCGCCATCCTTAACAATATACTCTTTCCCTTCAACAGTAATTTTACCAGCTTCACGGCAAGCGCTTTCAGAACCTAATCTCACATAGTCGTCATACTTTATAACCTCAGCCCGAATAAAACCCTTTTCAAAATCAGTATGAATAATACCGGCTGCTTTAGGAGCTTTTGTTCCCTGTTTGAAAGTCCAGGCCCGGGTTTCATCAGGCCCTGTAGTAAAAAAGGTATTAAGTCTGAGTAAACGGTATGCTGCATGTATTAACTTGTTGACACCAGGCTCATCAAGTCCAAGTTCCTCAAGAAAAAGCTGCTTTTCTTCATAATCTTCGAGTTCTGCAATATCAGATTCAGTAGCTGCTGCTACCACGATAAGTTCTGCCTCCTCCTCTTTAACTGCCTCTCTTACAGCCTCAACAAACTTATTACCTATTTTAGCAGATGCTTCATCAACATTGCAAACATATAATACAGGTTTATTAGTAAGCAGGAAAAAATCACGAGCTATCCTTGCTTCTTCGTCCTGTAAAAGCAAAGTGCGTGCAGATTTCCCTTGTTCTAACACGTTTCTATACCTTTTGGCAATATCCAGCATTTTTTTTGCTTTTACATCATTACCATGTTTGGCTTGTTTCTCCAGCTTATCAATCCGGTTTGAAATGGTCTCAAGGTCTTTCAGTTGTAATTCAGTATCAATAATCTCTTTATCGCGTACAGGATCTACTGAACCATCAACATGAGTAATATTTTCATTTTCAAAACAACGTAAAACATGAATTATGGCATCAGTTTCCCTAATATTTCCTAAAAATTGATTACCAAGGCCTTCACCTTTACTGGCACCTTTTACAAGACCGGCAATATCAAGTATTTCAATTGTGGTAGGCACAATTTTTTTGGGATTATCAATTTCAGCCAATTTTACTAACCGCTCATCAGGAACTGTTATCACCCCCATATTGGGTTCAATAGTACAAAAGGGAAAATTTGCTGATTGTGCCTTTGCACTCGACAAACAATTAAAGAGTGTTGATTTTCCAACGTTTGGAAGGCCAACTATACCACACTTCAATGCCATGCTTTCTGTTTAAAAATTTTTGAAGGGCAAAGGTAATGGATTATTGATTTGAGTATTGCATTTTTACCTAAAAGTTGCCAATTGATAATCCAGAATGAATATTCTTCAATATAGGTTGATAATAAATTAGCAATTAGTACATTTGGAATATTCATTAAAAATAGCATTATGCTATTGATTTCATTAAATCAACTTTTCGATAATCAATTCTAATCCGGCTTTGGAAACGTTGTATACATTGCCTGAAAACTAAAGCGTGTATTATATAAAAAGAATTATTACAAACAAATAAAGCGTTTAAACTATTTGACAGGCATTGAGTCAAATTGCGAGAAAGAAATTGTATGGAGGAGCGAGAATTAATTTCCAGGCTTAAACAAACCGATACCCGTGATTATGCCTTTGGGCAACTGGCTAAGTTATACCAGGAGCGGTTGTATTGGCATATACGGAAAATTCTCTTAAACCATG
>DASRQG010000182.1:0-8927 GCA_035645995.1 Mariniphaga sp.
CGCCTGACAGCAATGTATTTCCATTCTGAAGCTAATTTATCAGCACCTTCCAATGTTCGTGCTCCCCAAACTAATCTGCCGAAAACAGGAAAGGTTCTGAGGCAATTAATGCCCAAAGGATTTAGTTCGCCATTTTCGTCGTCGGTGAGTGGAACGGTAAGTTTAGCAACACCGCGCAGAGTAGCTTCCTGCCCCGCAGGTGATTTCCAAACACCACGCTGGCCGTCAATTCGTGCAAATATACCTGCAACTGCGCCACTGCCAATGTATTCTTCCAATTGAAATTCTTTTAAAGGATTGGTAGTTACTATTCTTGGGAAAAATAAAGCTGCATTTTTACTTGTTGTCGCCGGATATGTTCCATCTGAATAATCACCTTTTGCAGCATCCTTGTTGGTCCATGTACTGTGGCTGTCAATGAGCATCATTGCACGTCTTTTCTCACAATAACTTATAGCATGGGAAATTAGATTGGTTGTGACATCTGTTGGAAATTCATCCGACTGAGGGACACCTCCAGTGTTGTTTGCATAAGGAGGAATAACGAGAAGATTAAACAAATCTGCTTTTTCAAGTGAATACAAACCTTCTTTGTTACCTTCTAATCCGGCACCTACAAATTGGTTATCATCAATATGATCTCCGTCATCTACTGAGGTTGCCTGTACAGGATCTTCAACCTGAGAAGGCGGACTTGAAGGCGGGCTTCCAGCTGTGAAAGTTTCATTTGGACGAACGCCGGGAATAGCAAAATCACCTGGATATGTCCCTCCATTATCAGATTGAACCCTTACCAGTTGTGAATTATTTTGAAGCCATCGAGGTAAAAACCTGCTGCTTGTCGGATTTACAGAAACATTAAGAAACTTTTCAGTTGCAATATTTTTATTCGTAACCGGATCTTTTTCATAAATGGTCAGGTTAAAAAGTTCTTCATCGAGTGGATCTTTAGTATCCCAATCGACATGGGCAAAAAGATTTGAACCCCATGAACCTTCACTGGATGCTTCCAGAATCAGTGGCAATCCAGGTGGTGAATCATCTGCATCAAGCGTGATGTTGGCCAGACCAGCATCATTTAATAGCCTCACAATGATAGCTTGTCCTCCTCCGTTCAAATAAAAATCGCGAACTGCAAAGCTCATTGGACTTATCTCAGCAAGTCCTCCAAAAATCCGCTCATAATCACCATAATTGTTGATGGTTACCGGATCATTTACCGGGCCGCGTAATGTGCGACCAATAAACGCAGCAATTGATGTAGCTACTACTGATATTGTGCGCACACCACTTGGAATTTCTTCAACATATACACCTGGGTAGGTCGGTTGTGTTGCCATAATTTACCTCGCTTTCTTATTAATTATGTCTGAATTCTTTATTCCTAAATTTTCTAAGGGATTTATGAAGGTAATTTGTTGATAAGTACAACGTATTGATTGGACAGAATCTTATAACATGTTATTTTTTGTAGAGACATTAGAATCAGGCTATTAGTTTAATAAAAAGTAGTCATTTTTCACTGCTCCGCCTCCTCAATCCATAACTATCGAGTAAGCCTTAAAAACGGATATAATTTATAACTAATAAATTGTGAGTTCAATCCTCATTTCTTATGATATTCAAGAAAAAGGGGAGTATTAGTAATTTAACGACAGCTCATAGCCCTTTTGTATCAGTTCTGCGCTGTTTTTCACGTTGAGCTTTTGAATGAGATTTTTACGATGAGTTATAACGGTATTTTCGCTAATGTTTAAAGTTTCGGCAATCATTTTTGCGGAAAAACCTTTCGAAAGAAAAATAAATACCTGCTTTTCCCGACTTGTAATGTGTAATTTACCATTCTCTGATAATATCGTATGAGGATGAATAAATCCCAGTAATACATTGAAAGGATTTTTATTATATTCTTTTATATAAATCAGATGTACTTTGCAACTTTGCCAATCACCTTTTCTGTTTTTTGTTCTTAATATCTGGCCACTGTTAATTGACTT
The DNA here is from genome assembly GCA_035645995.1 of Mariniphaga sp. Taxonomy (GTDB): domain Bacteria; phylum Bacteroidota; class Bacteroidia; order Bacteroidales; family Prolixibacteraceae; genus Mariniphaga. The sequence goes on from DASRQG010000182.1 coordinate 1,998, forward strand.
AACAATTGCTTTAATATCCATTGTCGAAATAACTACATTGGCAATTTCCTTTACAAGATTTGCAAAATCGATCGGGTGACAAATTTCCTGTAAATATTGAAATCCTTTATTTAAATAATTGTTTGGGATGTCACCGAATATTTGATTATTGGCCGGATTGAAATAGACAAACCTATTTTCAATCAGGTCATATATCATAATAAAACATTCATTATTTAGCTTTAAGGGGTCAATAATTTTATGCAAACAGGCAAAATCCAGATCGTCGTTAAACATCTTAATGATTTTGAAAATATTGCTGTCCATTGTATATAGCATTGGGTTTGAAAAATCAACATAATATGTAAATAATCAATACGATTATTTCATAAGCGCAATAAAGATAATTTGCCAATTAGTAGTTATATATCACGCCTGTTTGATTTTAATGAATATTTTCAATCAGCGTAAAAAAGATGTTTTAGTCTTTAAAAGTATTAAATAATTTAGATTTACACAATAAACGAACTGGAAAAAATTTATTAATAATTCCCAAATAAATATTTAGTATACAATGTGCATCTTGTTAGATAATTCAATGGATGAGACATTTAAAAATTGTAATAGATTTTGCTATAAAAAGTGTTTTAAATGAATGTTTTGTTGAATGAGTATCAACGATCAATACAAAATTATCGAATGGATTTAATAATTTGGTGTAAAATTTGGCATGATGATATAAAAAAAGCTACTGATAATCAGTAGCTTTTGTGACCCCACCGGGATTCGAACCCAGATCGTCAGAACCGGAATCTGATATTCTATCCATTGAACTATGGGGCCGTTGTAGTATGTTAAAAAACTTTGTGTTTGTTTTACCAAATATGGTCGGCAAAAATAATTAATTTTACCGGGTTAACAAGCATACGCTGAAAATTCATTAATTCCGGTATCTTAAAACCCAAGCTTTGTAAATAAGAGGTAAAACAAAAGTTTTGTCTTTAGAAAATAACTATTATAAATTCGCACCAACTCCAGACTAAATTCAATTCAAACTCAATATAAATTCAATATAAATTCAATTCAAATTCGGTAAATATTGAATTTAATATGATTTTACTATGGTTTAGTATTGTAATTGATTAAACGGAAAAGTAGCTAAAACCAGAAAATATTGTTAATTAAATTTTTTAAAAAGTACATTAAAAATTTTCATATAAAGTGAGTCCTTGGTAAAAAATTACCTTAATTGTTGTAGATGATAAAATTTATTCTATTCTTAATTTTGCAGAGAAGTGTTAAACCTACAGGGGCGAGAGTATATTTCCCCGTCTTGCATACAATTAAGGAAACTTTGAGCACCACTTTTTTGTTCCTCAATGATAGGTTTCACAAATAACTGTACTTTTATACTGAAAAAAAAAATAGAATGGAAGACTGGTATCAATCTGCAGTGCAGAATTTTGAGTCGTATGTAGAAGGATTTAGTGAATTAACCCCTGATCAGCAGAAAAATTTTGACATTAAAAAGGATCATTCACTCAGAGTAGCTGCAAATGCTAAATATCTGGCTACTGCATTAAACCTGGAACAGGACGATGAACAGGTTGTTGTTATTGCTGCTGTATTTCATGATATTGGCAGGTTCAGACAAATGGCCGAATTCAATACTCTTGATGATGGTACATCTCTCAACCATGCCGAACTATCGGTTGAAATCCTTAAAGAACGGGATTTTCTGAAAGAACTTATTGAAGAACAGCAAAATCTGGTATATAATTCAATTGTTCACCACAACAAGACAGAACTTCCTCGGAACATTTCAGGCAGGGAGTTATTACATGCACGACTGCTGCGTGATGCTGACAAATTAGATATTCTGAAAGTTCTGACCCGCTATTATAATGATAAGAATCAACCTGCAAACCACATGTTAACATGGGAGTTGCCTCCTTCTTCAAAGGTCTCCCCCGGGGTGTTAAAAGAGATAATGGCAGGTAAAATAGTTACCAGGAAAGAAGTTAAAAATGAAGCAGATGTGAAAATTATGCAGCTATCGTGGGTGTATGATATTAATTTTAAGTCTACTATGGAGCTTATTCTTCGTAATCGTTATCTCGATTCTATTTATAATTCTTTGCCTAAAAATGATCAGGTTTTTGAAATCTATAGAAAGGTGAAGGTCTTTGCCGAAAACAAAATGCTTGAATAATGCAATTTGTCATTAAAATTAAAACTAACCGGCACAATCAGCTTGTGGATATTACCAGTCAGGTTGAGGAGCTTGTGCATAAATCGAATGTTCTGACAGGAATGGTACAGGTATATGTGCAGGGTGCAACTGCAGGTATTATGATTCAGGAAAATTGGGACGAGTCGGTACAGAATGATGTAGTGACTCTTTTTCAAAAAATTATTCCTTCAGGGGTATGGGAACATGATGCTCAGGATAATAACGGTGATTCACATCTAAAAGCAGGTATTGTAGGACCTTCAGAAACAATCCCTATTATTAAAGGAAAAATGGGGCTTTCGACCTGGCAAAACATTTTTTTGTGCGAATTTGATGGACCAAGAGATGAACGTAGTATTGTTGTAACATTATTTAATGCTGGCAAATGAGCAGAATAGTTTGTTTATGTAGTTATGTTGAGGAAAAGGAAATAACTAATGCACTTCGGAAAGGAGCTGTTTCAACCAGTGAAATTCAACTATATACTGGGGCAGGCCGTTCGTGTGGCCGATGTCTTCCTGAGATTGATGGATTGGTTGAAAAGCATTTAAAAAAGAAACCCAAAGAACAGCAACAACGGCTGGACTTCGGGTTCTGATTATACCCCCCATTGAATATGCCTTTGAGTAACTAGTTTCTTCAAATGCTTTACATTTATTCCGGTTCAGGAAAATTATTGTGATGGTTACAATTTGATTAATAATTGTATCAATGTCTGTGCCTTGCATGTTAAATAGTTGAACGAGTGAATTTTATATTTTATTCATACTTATTAATAATCTATAATCGGGACATGTAATCTCAGGGTGGTAATTGTTTGCTATGAAGTCTTCGGGATTTTGGTAAAAGTTTGCATGTATAATTAAAGATTTTAAGTATTTTGGTGGCAAAATCCTGATTAGGCCATGAGAAAAAATCTATTACTTATAAACCTGTTGGTTTCCTTATTAATTTCATGTAAAAGTGTTCCTCCGCCAGAACCAGTTTTGCCCCTTCCTTCAGAACGACAGCTTGCATGGCATGAGCTTGAGTTCTATGCTTTCATCCATTTTAATATGAATACATTCACGAATATGGAGTGGGGATATGGAAGTGAAAGTCCGGTGCTGTTTAATCCCACAGAGCTAGATACTCGTCAGTGGGCAAGGATATGTAAGGAGGCAGGAATGAAGGGGATTATATTAACAGCAAAACATCACGATGGATTTTGTTTATGGCCATCGGAGTATACTGAACATTCTGTTAAAAATTCTCCATGGAAAAGTGGGGAAGGGGATGTGGTTAAGGAGCTTGCTGATGCATGCAGGGAGTATGGTTTAAAATTAGGTGTTTACTTATCACCGTGGGACAGAAATCATCCTGATTATGGAAAACCCGAATACCTTACCTATTTCAGGAACCAACTGAGGGAATTACTGACCAATTATGGTGAAGTATTTGAGGTTTGGTTTGATGGAGCAAATGGAGGAACAGGCTGGTATGGAGGAGCTGATGAGGAACGTCGAATCGACAGACAATCGTATTATGATTGGGAAAATACATATGAGATAGTTCGTGAGTTGCAACCCATGGCATGTCTTTTTAGCGATGCAGGTCCTGATGTGCGATGGGTTGGTAATGAAGAAGGATGGGCCATGCCAACTAACTGGGCTCCCATCCGTAGGGATGAGTTTTACCCCGGGTCACCTAATTATAAAGAATTACGTACAGGTCATGAAGATGGTACACATTGGGTGCCTGCCGAAGTGGATGTTTCAATCAGGCCGGGGTGGTATTATCATCCCTCCGAAGATCACCAGGTAAAAACATTACCGCATCTTCTAAATATCTATTATAATTCAATTGGTAAAAACGCTTCTTTATTACTCAACTTTCCTGTTGATACCAGGGGTCTTATACACGAAAAGGATGCAGAACAGGTATTGAAACTGGCGGAGGTTATTCGTGCTGATTTTGCTGAAAACCTCGCCTTTGGTAAAAAGATTGTTGCTTCTAATACCAGAGGAGATGCAAAAAAATATAAGGCTTCCAACGTTAATGATGATAATCGGGATACTTATTGGAGCACTGACGATGGAGTAATAGAATCAACGCTTGAAATTGATTTCGGAAATGATATCTTGTTAAACAGGTTTTTGGTGCAGGAGGATATTCGTCTGGGGCAGCGTGTTAAGAGGTTCAGGCTTGAGGCATTCAGAGATAATAACTGGAACATAATAGCAGAGGAAACAACCATAGGCAGAAAAAGGATTCTTCGATTACCAGATATAGAGACATCTCGGTTGCGCCTAGTGATTCTAGATGCCAAAGCCTCACCGGTAATATCAAATATTGAAGTTTATAAAGCACCTAAGGTATTAGAGATGCCGGTGATCAATAGAAGTAAGGATGGATTGGTAACAATAACTGCCTTTGATGATGATTTAGACATTTATTATACAATTGACGGATCCAAACCTTCTACGGAATCTAATTTATATCAGGGAAGTTTTGAGTGGAAAGAAAAGGGAGTTGTTAAGGCTATAGCACTTGATCGAATTTCGGGAAATAGGAGTCCCGAGGCAGAAGTTAATCTTGATATTGTAAAAGAAAAGTGGAAGATTATTGGGGAGCACCAGCACGAAAAGGAGACTGGTTATATTTTCGATGGTCTGCCAGGTACTTCATGGAATTCAGAAGCAAATACACACTTGGATATTATCATCGATCTTGGGGAACAGATGAATTTAAGCGGATTTTCATATCTTCCCGATCAGGGAAGGTGGAATCAAGGCATCATTGGCAGTTATGAATTATACTTGAATACTACTCCTGGTAATTGGGGCAAGCCTGTTTCTAAGGGTGAATTTTCAAATATTCGAAATAGTCCTGTATTACAGATTAAAAGATTTAATTCAATAAAGGGAAGATTTTTACGATTCAAGGCAATATCCCCGGCTATAGAAAATGGACATACAGGTATTGCCGAATTCGATATTATTACAGATTAACCAATATAAATTACAAATGAAAAAATTGTTATTGATTTTAACTGCTGTCTTGTTGATAAGTACAAATGTATTTCCTCAAGGCAAAATTTGGAATGAAACACCAGAAGAAAAAACAGAAAGGTTAAAATGGTGGACTGATGCGCGTTTTGGAATGTTTATCCATTGGGGTTTATATTCTCAGGCTGCACGACACGAATGGGTAAAGAAAAGAGAACGCATATCGGATGAGGATTACGAAAAGTATTTTGAAGTTTTCAACCCTGATTTGTATGATCCTGTTGAGTGGGCAAAAAAAGCAAAAGCAGCAGGAATGAAGTATGCTGTAATAACAAGTAAACATCATGAGGGTTTTTGTATGTTTGATTCAGAACATACCGAATATGATGTAATGAATACTGCATATGGAAAAGACATCATAAAAGAATGGGTAGATGCGTTCAGAGCAGAAGGTTTGGGTATTGGATTTTATTATTCTTTAATTGACTGGCATCATCCACATTACACGTTAGACCGGGTTCATCCTCAAAGTGTAAGTACTCAGGAAGAATATGACAGGATGAACAAAGGAAAGGATATGGATATATATAGGCAATATCTTAAAGATCAGGTTCGGGAGATTTTAACCAAGTATGGAAAAATTGACATACTATGGCTCGACTATTCATTCCCGGGAGAATTTGGTAAAGGACGCGATGATTGGGATGCTGTAGAATTGGTGAAAATGGTTCGTGAGCTTCAGCCTGAAATCATTTTAAATGATCGGGCCGATCTTAAAGATTATTGGGGAGGTTGGGATTTTACAACACCTGAACAGTTTAAGGTTCAAAAATGGCCGGAAGTAAACGGAGAAAAAATACCTTGGGAAACTTGTCAGACTTTTTCTGGTTCATGGGGATATTATCGTGATGAACACACCTGGAAAGATACCAAGCAGTTGTTGGTATTGCTTATTGAGTCAGTTAGTAAGGGAGGAAATATTCTTTTGAATGTCGGACCAACAGCTCGTGGAACTTTTGATCATCGGGCTGATGCGGCATTGGCAAATATGGGAGAATGGATGAAGTATCACAACAGATCGATATATGGATGTACTCAGGCACCAGAACACTTTCAGGTACCGGAACATTCGCTGCTAACTTATAACCCTGAAAGCAATCGGTTATACATTCATCTGTTAGATTATCCGCTTCAAAATTTTCTGCTTAAGGGGTTTAAAGATAAAATAAAGTATGCGCAGTTTTTACACGATGCATCTGAAGTAAGAATATCAAAACCTTATGGCCATTGGGTAGAGCAAGAAACTGGGGATAACGATGTAAACCTTTTGTTACCTGTTAACAAACCACAGGTTGAAATTCCGGTAATTGAGGTTTTTCTTAAATAATACATACTACATAGCATTTAACTTAACATTTAAGCGATGTAGAATCTTTTGAAATCTAACGGTTTATTTGAAAGGTTATCATTTAATTTCAGGTGAACGTTAGTTTTGTTTGCAGGATAAAATTTTGACTCTTAACTTTGTAGTCGGCTTTTATGAGTCGGGTTCTTTTAAAGGATGCAAAGTAGCTGAAAATTTTTGGTGAAATACCAAAAATAATTTTGGTAAAATCAAAAATGCGCTTACATTTGCAGCCGCTTATAAGAGCGACGTTCGTTGTAAAGATTGGGGATTTGCAGGGATAGTCTGGAATGATTTAGAGCGAAAGCAGCTGAAGTTTTAACAAA
>DASRQG010000183.1:0-7083 GCA_035645995.1 Mariniphaga sp.
GCAGACACCATAGTCGGCAATATTTGAAGGAGTAAAATCAATAATTTTAATATCATCGTTTTCGATTTGTTTTTTGGTAGTCATAAGGCATTTCCCTTTATTAAATAAATCTAACCCTGACGGCTTCTTCATTAATGATCAATGTAATTTTTTTTTAGTTTTTTCCAATAAAGATATCGTATTTCAAAACCGACAGAAAACAGGTCCCTGCCGGTAAGCATAAACTGAAAGTGGTTAAACTGGTATCCGAGAGAATAGATTATGTTACTATAGATTGATAAGAATCTACCATCAAAGCTTTCTGTTCTTTTATCAAATGGTGTGTACCCATCAGGACCTCTACTGGAACAAATTATTGTATCTCTAAGGATTTCTTTACCAATCTCCATTTTTACGCCGATTGCAGTCTCCAGGAAGAATGACTTGATATACAATGTAACAGGGATGGAAACGGTTATGTTTGTTGATTTACAATGATAATATTTGTTCTCTTCTGCCAGATAGATATTTGTATCTGATCCAATATACAAATATTCATTTGAACGATTAATACTGTATTCATTGGTGAAAGGTATTTCTATACCTGCCTCAAGTCCGATATTTACCCGATTTTTGATAACCGGTATTCCGCCATAAATGGAAAGTATATGGGTATCCAAGTACTTGTACGTATTACTGTAATCCCATAGCCAGGAATAGGACAATCCGAGTGATGGCTTATTAATAGTCGTAGCAGATATTGTGAATGGAAGAATTAATATAGCTAATAAAGTAAATACCATATTTTGTAATTATGAAATAAGATGCATGCTCATTTCTGAAAGAGCTGAAAGCCAACTTCAATGTTAAGCAATACTTCCAGCTCCTTGATAATCAATCGTAAATATCACAGAAGACATTGAGTCATCTTTCGTTTTTGTCATGTGCATCTTCAAGACCTTTTAAGATCTTTAACCAATAATACTTCACATGTATTCCAATTCTAATAACGTCCCGGTTTCTCTTTAGCTCCAACAGAAGGTAAAATTAACGGGAGAATAAGAACTGAGATAATTAGCATAACTTTTCGCTTAGAATAAATTTGACAATCCAGATATTCCCTGTAAAACCGAAACTGCAGATTTTTCACCTATCCCACATATTCCCAAGCTTATACTGAAAACATTCATGCTTTCGCCTTCAATCCAAGTAATTGTATATGCCGGTTCAATTTGAAGTCCGAATATATTACCGACTGGAATTATCAGCCCTCCAGCGATCGGCAATGAAAACCCATTTAATGATCCTTCCATAATACTTCCCCCGATAATCGTAAAGTTTCCGCCAGAACGGACATAAGGGTATAGTTTATCATCCAAATTGAAAACACCCCCGATTTCAGCACCTATCCCGAACTGATTTATTCCTTCTCCCTCAACAAACGATCCTGTATACGAAAAACCTGGCCCGATCATAAAGTGGTCTACAGGAAAAAACCGTAAAATTGGTGAAATCTGTATCATATTTAATCTGGAATCATCGCCTTTAAATCCCATTGAAGAAAAACTGAATAAACCACCTAACCATTTGCTCCCTTGTTTTGAAAAATCGCTTGCCTGTAAATTCGATGCTGAAATTATTGATATTGTAATTGCCATTATTATTAAAATTGATTTTTTCATTGATTAATTCCTTTCTGAAATATTAAAGATGATACACTCGCTAATCTGTCCTTTGAAACTTCAGGCAACACCCAGCTCACTATCGTAACTGTAATATAAAAATGTTATGATCAAAACAGGTTGATATATTCAGAATATACATAAACTCACATGTTAAAAATGGTAAAAATAAATATTACTGAAAAATAATCAAATATACAATTCTATAAAGATATGTAAATTTGTACAAAATTGGTACACCTTTAAAAAAATTGACAGAATTCATTTATTCATACTGCCTTTCAGGCTTTTTTAAAGGTGAATATTGTTTATTTACTTGTCCATACCCCGAAATTAATACTTTAACAACTCAATCGCTTTCTCCAAAATCGCATCGACATTGTTATCATATTCTTGTTTCGTCAGCCAGACCGCAATATCCGGATAAATACCATTGTTTTCCGTTTGTTGCATGTCGGGTGAGACTTCTTGCCATGTTCGAAAACCGGTACAGCCATCCGTTGGGCAACTCCCTGGTAATCGGACTCCCCCCACCGCCTCCGGTTGTGTCGCCCACAAGCATAACGTGAGGAAATGCCTTCATAAAAAGTGCAAACATCTCCGCAGAACTGTAACTATATTCATTTATAAGCACACAAACCTTCTTGTGATATGCATTTTCTGCTGGATTTATGTAGTGATCTTCCCATTCATTGAAATCTCCATGGCCGGGGCCATTTTTACGTCTTGTTTTACAGCACAGCCGGCTGCTGTCCGCAAATCTGCTGGCTATTTTTTTCGCGTTCTGACTATCCCCCCCTCCATTGTTTCTCACATCAACGATCATCCCCTTTGTGTTGCTGAATTTGGCAATGATCCCATCAATACGATCGTAATCAGATGGCCGTTCCCGAAAATTCCTTATATACAGATGACCAATATCCAGATCTCTGATCTTGCCGTAATACATAGTATTGTTAACCTGTGTGGTATCAGCCAGATAACTTATCACGGCATCGTGTCCGATCCAGTTTGGAGTTGGTGCGTTGTTGTCCCGATAGTTATAATACGCAACTCTTTCCTCGTTCCACACAGTTACGTGGCCATCCCGCAGCAGATTCACTATTTCCTGAAAATAGTCCAGCAGAGTAACTTTTGTAGCTTCTAAACTGCTGTCAAATAATTTCTGGTTAATTCCGTTTTTACCGATTTATTTCATATATCCACGAATCGATTTTAGAAAAAAGGGATGCGGCATTTTCAGAAGCAATAGTACCGTGCCCAACAGAAGGAACCACAAACAAAGAAATATCTTTTTTACCGTCTTCAACCAGATTTTTATATCTTTTTCGTAGCAAAGGATACTCGGGATCAAGTTCTCCAATAACAAACATTATAGGGCAAGTCAATTTTTTCAGTTCTGGAATACTTTTGTAGTTAAAACGCTGATGCCACCATAATTTGGAATAATATTGCCATCTGCCCTTCGTATTAACGCCATCTCTAATTTCTTTTATTTTTTCCAATTCACGTGGTGAGTAATTCCTAGAAACTGATTCGAAAAAATCTTCATTTAAACATGCTGAGAGCCAGATGAGCCCAGCAGTATTTTGATAACGTGCAGCAACTGCCCCTGCTATGGTTGCACCCTCGCTATGCCCCATTATGAAAACGTGTTCAGAGTCAATCTGGGGATATTTTTCACATAAAAAATCAATAAAATCAAGATTGTCTTGAATTCTTTGTCTATAGGTGAGGTCTTTAAAAGAACCACCACTTGGTTTCACACCCCGTTTTTGTTTCATTGCTGCAACAAAACCCGCCGATTGAAAATGTACAAGAATTCCTTGTCGTGCCAGATCAAGTGGATGTGGGCCAGAACCATCAATGTAAATAAATAGAGGATGTTTATTGATCTGCCCCTCTTTTTGATAAGGTAAGAGTATTTTATAAACAAGATCTATACTATCCGCATTTTTAAAACTATCAGTAAAAGAAGGTCTATTTTTAAAAATCATTACATGATACCCACCAATACCACACCCTGGCAGCAACAATCCAATTACAATTATAATTGAAAACACTGAACTTTTCATTCCCGCACCTTTTTATTTACAGAATTGATAACATAAAGCATGTCATTTTTTTACCATGTTCTTATATATCCTACAGATTACTTGTCCATCAATGCATTCAGGTTCCTGAAAACTTGTATCCAGTCTTTTGTAGAAATGATTCTTTTTTCTCCCATACGCAATATAACTGTTTTCATTTGTCTGTTAACGAACAATAATTGGCCTTGATGGCCAGATGCATATATTTCATTTCCATTATCATCTGCAATCCACCATTGATATTGGTAATACAGTTTACTGGCCATGGCTGTGTCAATAGCTGTGATTGACTGTAACCATTGTTTAGATATAATTGCTTTATCATTAACCATACCATTGCCATGAATGATTTTGCCAAGTTTTACTATATCGATTGCACGTGCAGTAAAACAACAAAATGTTTTTTCCAGACCATTTGCATCCACACACCACCGCGCACCATGAACAGAACCTAATGGTCTCCATACTTTTCTCTCAAAGTATTCAGAAATACTTTCATCGTGAAGAACGCGAGAAAGAATAAGCGCCAAAAGCTGATTGTCAAGGCTTTTGTATTCAAACCTGTGACCAGGTTCAATGTCACATCGCAAACATGACAATTGTTTCTCTATGGCATCTCCCCAGTACAAACGATTGTGTAAAGCAAAAGGGTTTGCAGAAGGTTCTTGATAGCGTAGCCCTGAGGTCATTTGTAATAAATGATGGATTCGAAGAGAGTGAGCATATTTAATATTTGTTAATTCCGGGATGTAATCAGTCACTAATTGATTGGGGGACTGTATTTTTCCTTCATCAATGGCAATTCCAAACAATAATGAAAAAAATGATTTGCTCATTGAAAATGAGAGGATCATCGAAGTATCGGTATAACCATGAAAATATTTCTCATAAATAAGAGTATCTTCTTTTGTAATTATAAACGCAACTGTTTTAGTTTGCTCCAACAGTGATTTTAATGAATAATCTTTTGTATTCATTGAAAATGAAAGTGTATCAAACACATTATTCATTTGCGCATCAATAAATGTTTGTGGTTCCTGAGATGCCTGGATATCACTACAAGGGAATAATTTGTAATCAGTAATTTCAGCCTCTTGATAAAATATTGAGCGAATAACGCTGCACCTTGCACAAAACAAGAAAACAATGATTAAAAATCGGATACTAACTACGATATTGGTCAATTTCATTCTTCTAACAATTTGCATGGGTATCACCTTGAATTTTAAAACATTCTCACGGGGTGTTGCTGATACAATTATTTTGAACAATGAGAGCTGAAAAAACTCTATCTTATAATGACTGAATGGGTTTTGTATCCAGCCTCCAGTTTAAAAATAATATTGTCTAATACAAATAAGGTATGAACATTTGCGATAAAAAATAAGGTTTTAGGAAATATAATGCAGTTTTATATCCAGTTTTTGCTAAAAGTACCGTTTTTTTATTTTTTGACAATATAAATCCCGAAAAACAAGCAGACTGGATATTTCAGAAATGTTATCTGGTTAGGCATGCGACTCTTTGGATGTTAAGATATGATATTTTCATTTTCGCCGAGCGCACACGACCCCCGCGGCAGTTCATTACAGCTTTGCAACTTTCGATTTGGGGGCGTGTGGAAAGCTGTGAATAGCCCCGGTTTAAAAGATTTGTTTGTTAATGTTTTTCTCTTATTTTCGTAGGCAACACTGCTCGCATTCTGACGTACTCAACCGTAAGCGTAGCAGTTGCTAATAAAGGGCGCATGCCTTACCAGATTTTCAAATCATTTTAAATCTGCTTCAAACCAGTATTTTTGGTTTTCTGACAATCAAAACCCACAAAATATAACTAAAACCGAAATCTTATTTATTACAAAACAAAGCTCGTCGCTTCACTCCAGATCAGGTGCCGGTTTGGACCGGATCAGGATGCCAGATAGTCCGGAATACGCGATTAATTATAAATACAAAAGGAAAGGTATGTTTTTTTTAGAATTAACTCATTTTGATTTTTAAAATCATCTTTTTTAGATTAAAAACAAGCTTTTAAGGTCGAAAATGAGGGTTTTTGAAGCATTAGTACCCTTTAATACCAAGCAGTTACTGCGGTCCGACCCGAACACCAAAACAGTACGCAGCTTTTAAACTCGCCCGCTCTGAAGACATTGTCTGAATCACGGACCCAGAAGATTACACGAATTACACTGATAAATATCTTAGTATTTGAAAATTCCATATCTTTCGGTGAAATCCTATAATCAGTGCCAATCGGTGATTCAGACACTTTTCTTTGCATTTATTGCATTTCAATACTAATTTAAATGAGTCAAAAGTTTTCATTTTTTCGATTCCATTTTGCCATGAGCACCATTATTCTCACTCTCCAAACCACATCAGAAACCGCTGATCCGGTTAAAAAAACCGCAATAGCTGCAGATAAACACCAGACCAGCAAACCTTTTTTTAAACAAATAATTAAAAACACGTACATTTTCTGGATAATGAGGTTATTGTAATTTCATGAATTTATGGATTTTGAAAACTAAAACCGGTTATTAAGATGGTAGAAAACCAGGTGAAGCGGTAAAATAAAGGAAAATACGGAAAAATTAAAATGAATTTACCTTTTAAGCATGAAAAGTAAAGAAAGTTCATAATTGGTGAAGTTGTGCGAAAGGCAGAACGCCAAGACAGTGAAAAAGGAAAATGAATTGAGGATAAATACATTTCTTAAACCCGCCGTCCATGGCGGACTGAAGAGAAGAAGAGAACAGAACTGGAGATAAAAATGGCCAAAGCCAAATCGACAAAATCATCCAATGAAGAACCCATCGAAAAGCAGCTCTGGAAGGCTGCCGATAAGCTCCGCAAAAACATCGACGCCGCCGAATACAAGCATGTTGTCCTCGGTTTAATATTCCTGAAATACATCTCCGACGCCTTCGAAGAACTGCATTCAAAATTGAAAAGCGGTAAAGGCGATTATGCCGGTGCAGACCCGGAAGACAAAGACGAATACAAGGCCGAAAATGTTTTCTTTGTCCCCGAAATCGCCCGTTGGTCATATCTGCAATCCAAGGCAAAACTGCCCACTATTGGTAAAGAAGTGGATAACGCCATGGATGCCATCGAGAAGGAAAACCCCTCACTCAAGGATGTGCTTCCCAAAGTCTATGCCCGTGGCAACCTGGACCCCACCAGCCTGGGCGGACTTATCGACCTTATTGCCAACATTGCTTTAGGCGATGCCAAAGCTCGCAGTGCCGACGTTTTGGGCCATGTGTTTGAATATTTTCTGGGAGAATTTGCCCTGGCCGAAGGAAAAAAGGGTGGTCAGTTCTATAC
>DASRQG010000184.1:0-3128 GCA_035645995.1 Mariniphaga sp.
CAGTCAGGATGGGAAAATGGAAAGGTCTCAGGAGAAATATCTTCAAGAATGATATGGATATTCAACTTTACAATCTTGAGGAAGATATTCAGGAACTAAATGATGTATCACAAAAGCATCCTGAAATAGTAAAAAAAATTAAAGCTATTTTTGACGAAGAACATACTCCTGCGGAAAATGAACGTTTCAAAATTAAACAGCTGGGAGATGTATAGACTTATAGAAAATTTTTCAGATTATGAATAATTCAACGGTTTTTCTTACGGCCTCGCTGGCATTTTTTACTTCTTGCCAGAGTCAGCAAAAACAGGCTGCACCTGATAATTCCAAGCATCCAAATATTGTGATTATTTATCTCGATGATCTTGGATATGGTGATGTGAGTGCTTATGGCGCAACTGAAATTAACACACCAAACTTTGATAAATTGGCAGAAGGAGGAATTAGGTTCACTGCAGGATATGCTTCATCGGCTACCTGTACACCAAGCCGGTATGCACTGCTGACAGGTGAGTATCCATGGAAAAACGAAAGGGCACGGATCCTTCCGGGATCAGCTCCCCTAATTATTGATACAGCCAAAGTTACCATACCCAAAATGTTAAAGGAACAAGGTTATCAAACCGGAATAGTGGGCAAATGGCATTTAGGTTTGGGGGAAGGCAATGTAAACTGGAACAAGAGAGTTGCACCCGGACCAAATGAAGTGGGTTTTGATTATTCATTTATTATGGCTGCCACACAGGATCGGACCCCCACTGTTTATTTAGAAAATGGAACAGTAGTTGGATTAGAGACAGACGATCCTCTGTATGTAAATTATGAAGAAAATTTCGAAGGAGAACCTACCGGAATTGATAATCCGGAGATGCTTAAAATGCGTTGGTATAACGGCCATAATAATTCCATTCATAATGGGATCCCGCGGATTGGTTTTCAAAAAGGAGGCAAAGCAGCCATGTGGGTGGATGAAAACATGGCAGATGATTTCCTGATAAAAGCACAGAACTTCATCAGAGAACACAAAGAAAATCCTTTCTTTTTATATTATGCACTTCAGCAACCACACGTACCCCGTACTCCTCATCCACGGTTTGCAGACACTTCAGGTATGGGGCCACGTGGTGATGCAATTATTGAGGCCGATTGGTGTGTTGGTGAATTATTAAATACCTTGGAAAAAGAGGGAATACTGGAAAACACATTAATAATTTTCTCCAGCGATAATGGCCCGGTTATTAATGACGGATACTATGATGATGCTGTAGAAAAACTGGGAGATCATACTCCGTGGGGCCCCTTTCGCGGAGGCAAATACAGCTTATTCGAAGCAGGTACAAGAGTCCCTTTTATCACCTACTGGAATGGGCAAATAAAACCCGAAGTGTCAGAAGCATTGGTTTCTCAACTTGATCTATTATCATCACTGGCCAGCCTTACCGGAAGTGAATTAAGAGGACCTGACAGCGAGGTGCTGCTTGATGCTTTTTTGGGCAAAAAGAAACAAGGACGGGAAGAATTAATTGTAGAAGCAAATGGAAAAACTGCCCTGAAGAAAGGCGAGTGGGTAATGATTCCTCCCTATAAGGGTCCGGCTGTAAATGAAAAGGTGAATATTGAATTGGGCAATTCCCCTGATTTTCAATTATACAATCTAAAAGAAGATATTGGTCAACAAATCAATTTAGCTCACGAGAATCAGCAAAAACTTCAGGAAATGATTGAGGTTTATAATGAGTTAAGAGGCATAAATATTTCTCTAAATCAATAGTATGATTCACAAAAAAATAAATATACCCTATATGAGATTCAAAGGATTCATTACCATTAAAACTTATTATAATCCGACATCGGTTAATTCTCAAGTAAATAAATTTGTAAAAATAATCTGGTATTGGTAATTTTAAATTTTAATTTTTAAAAAGGGATAATTCGTTCATAAAAATGATGGAAGCAAATTCCTCATGTAAGTTCCATCCAACCTTTTATTAAAATTGTTTATAAATGAAGAAATGGAAAATTGGGATAGCAGGAGCCGGTATGATTGCTGATTTTCATGCTCAAGCCATTCTTTCCCTACAGAATACTCAACTTATTGGTTTCAGCAATATACGTGAAGAAGGGGCAAAACGCCTGGCACAAAAATTCAATGTAAAAAGTTGGCCATCAATAGATGAAATGCTGCATTCAGAAGAAGTTGAGATCGTAATGATTGCCACCCCCAGTGGTGCACATATGGAACCTGCAATTGAAGCTGCCCGTACAGGTAAACATGTGTTGTGTGAGAAACCACTGGAGATAACATTGCCTCGTATCGATAAAATGATAGAAGCACATGAACAATCCGGAACTTACTTAGGGGGAATATTCAATTTACGTTACAACGAAACAACTTCAATCATAAAAGATGCTATAGAAAAAGGCAGGTTAGGCGTAATTACCTGTGCAGCAGTTCATGTTCCATGGTGGCGTAATGATTCATATTACGAAGGGTGGCATGGTACGTGGGAACTTGATGGCGGAGGAGCCTTAATGAACCAGTCGATTCATATGGTTGACCTGCTTCAATACCTAATGGGGCCAGTTGAAAGCATCGGTGCTTTTTGCTCTCATGAAGGACATCCACAAATTGAAGCAGAGGATACAGCAATAAGTATCCTTAGATTTAAAAACAAAGCACTTGGATTGATTTACGGAACTACGGCTTCATATCCAGGCCAATTCAGACGATTGGAAATTACGGGAACGAAGGGGACAATCGTTCTGGTTGAAAACAGCCTTAAGGTGTGGCAGTTTGCAGAAACACTTCCGGAAGATGAAGATATTTTAAAAATACATGGTGCTATCGAAGGAGGTGGAGGTGTTTCAGATCCGGCAGCTATCTCTTATGTTAATCATACAAAAAACCTGGCTGCATTTATTGCTGCTATAGAATCGAAAAGAAAATTTGAAATTGACGGATCAGAGGCACGAAAAGCAGTTGCCATCATTCGTGACATCTATAATTCTTCTGAAAAAGGGATCATAATAAAAAAATAGTCATTACACAGGATACTGATAGCTAAATTTTTAGTAACATTGACCATTAAAATTCAAAATCATGAATAAACCAAAATCTACAAATCGGC
>DASRQG010000185.1:0-10169 GCA_035645995.1 Mariniphaga sp.
CAGGTCAAATAGAAAGAAATCATGGAGCAGCTTTAAGAAAGCTTTGTTGAGTGATTTTCAGGATGTGCAGGGAGGAACCACTCCTGAAGGGATTCATCTGGGTGCTATGGCCGGAACAGTTGATATCATCCAAAGGTGTTACACCGGAATGGAAATAAGAGATGATGCGTTGTGGTTTAACCCAATGCTGCCAAATGAAATAAAGGAGTTAAAGTTTCAGATAAGATATCGCAGTCATTGGATTCAAATCAGGTTGAGCCAAACAAAAATATATATAGATTTCGATAAAGGTTGGGGAGAACCTGTAAGAATTATAATTAACGGGACTGAAAAAACATTTGATAAAAAGCAATTATTTGAAATGGAATATACTTAATTTTATTTATTGGAATATAAGTTATTATCCAAGCACATAATACTATGATTTATAAAAAAATATTAGTTGTAGTGAATCTTAAATCCGGGGTTGGGTTATCTCAGGAGTTCCATGATAGATTAATAAATTTTGCCGACAAGAATAATCTACAATATGAGGAGCTGATAACGACCGGTAAGAATGACAGGCAGGTTTTAATGAAACAAATTAAAAAGTTTAAACCTGATCTTGTGTATGCAGTGGGGGGTGATGGTACAATCAATCTTGTCGCATCAGCACTTATAAAAACGAATATAACATTAGGTATTTTTCCTGCAGGTTCAGCAAATGGACTCGCATATAATTTAGGTATAACGAATGATATAGATACTGCATTAAGTGCTTATTTGTCAACTAAGCCGGTAACTATGGATACCATTGTAATTAATAAAAAGTATTACTGTTTTCATTTAGCTGACATAGGCCTCAATGCCAGGATAGTTAGTCGTTTTGAGAAAGAGGGTTCAAGAGGAATGCTCGGGTATGGGAAACATTTATTGAAGGAAATTATCGGACAGCGAAACCTGTTTCATTTTTATTTATATAGACCAGGACAGCCTAAAAGAAGGATGAGAAGTGAAATGATAGTGTTTGCGAATGCAAAAAGTTATGGAACCGGAGCTAAAATTAATCCTACCGGGAAAATAAATGATGGTAAGTTTGAATTAGTTATATTAAGACCTTACCCTTGGTGGTTTGTTTTTACATTTTTCTATGCTGTATTTACCGGTAAGCTTCACAAAATGAAATATGTAAGAGTGTATTCTTTGTCTGAAGTGAAAGTTGAACTTACCAAAAAACATGAACTTCAAATTGATGGTGAAATTATATCTGGCATAAAAAATATTACTGCTGAAGTTATACCTGATGCTTTAAAAATTATCCCCGGTACAATTGATCGGGATTAGTTGTTGCAACCGAAGGAAATATAAATATGAGAATATTATTTTTTATTTAAACTCTGACGGATTTATATTGTTATTAATCACAATATCATGCTTAATTCAAATGGAATCAAATCTTTCTGCTGTTAATCAGAAGCAAACTCATAAAATTGTTCCGTATACCAATCAGATACTGGAATCAATTTTTAGTAACGTGCAGGAAGGTATATTACTAATTGATTACGAGGGAAATCTCATAGATATAAATCCTGAAGGCATGCGAATTCATGGAGTTGAATCGCATGCAAAAGAAAATATTATTAATGCCCCTTTAAATTTTTTTAGCATTTTAAGTGTGAATAAACAGGAGATTGTTAAGTCTTCGGACCCTGTTGAACGTTTGTTGACAAACGGATCGTTCAATGATGAGCGGTATTTTATAAAAATGCGAAAAGACAGTCCGGTCCAGTTGATATCTTATACGGGAATCCCTCAGTACGATCAGGAAGGCAATTTTGCAACGGGCCTACTTCTCGCCCGATTAGTAGAGCATAATTTACAAGACAACAAATATCAAAACTTCTTAATCGGTGAGTATTTTAATCCTAATATCTTCCAGCAACAACTAAAAAACAATAAAGAGCTCCTGCAGACAATAATAGATACCATTCCTGTAATGGTAACCATCTACGATAAACAGATGGATTCATTTATATTCAATCAGGCATTCAATAATATCACAGGATGGACAACAGCAGATATTGAAGATCGAAATGTAATGGAGCTTGTGTACCCTGATCCCGAATACCGTAAGAAGATTTTGGAATATATGATGAATCTTGAACCCGGTTTTCAAGATATAATAATGCGTACACGTGATGGACGTGACATTGAAACCAGTTGGGCCAACGTTGGAATCCCTGATGGCCGACAAGTTGGTGTTGGAATTGATATATCTGAGAGAAAGAAGCTTGAAATGGAGTTGGTGAAAGCCAGGGAGAGAGCAGAAAAAGAAAATAAGGTTCAGCATGCATTTATTCAAAATATTTCACATGAAGTGCGTACGCCCATGAATTCTATTTTGGGATTCACTGAACTACTTCAAAAGGAACTTACTGATAAGAAGGAAACAGAATTTTTAAATGCCATTTATTTTAATGGGAAACAGCTCTTAAAGTTAATTGACGATATTATTGACTTTTCCAGACTCGATAACAACCAGGTTACGGTACAGAAAGAGGTTTTAAACCTGAATCTTCTTATGAAACAAATCGGAAATCAGGCTGAAAGTATTAAAAGAACCTTTAAGAAAAGACATTTAAAGCTAAATATGAAACAGCCTGATAATACTATCCAGGCTATTCTTGATACTGATAATCTTCGTTTACAACAGGTACTGCTAAACCTTATTAGCAATGCTATTAAATATACCGAAGAGGGTGCAGTGGAAATTGGTTATGAAATCAGAGAAGATAAACATGATATACTTTTTTATGTCAGCGACACAGGCATAGGTATTGATGAAGTTAATTCAAACAGAGTATTTAGAAGATTTAACCGGTTGCATGATACGCGCAGGCAGGAATTTAGAGGGACAGGGCTTGGATTGGCAATATGCAAACATCTGGTGAATTTGTTGGGAGGTGAAATTTGGTTTAAGTCTAAACCCGGACAAGGGACTGTATTTTATTTTAGTCATCCTTATAAAGAGCTGGAGGGTCTTTATCCTGAACCACCGGTTAAAGAAACTAAGCAGGTTGAAAAATCAGCTGAATTCGCAATGCCTGATCTCAGTAACAAAGTAATATTGATTGTCGAAGATGATAGTTTCAGTTATATGATGATGTATCACATGTTGGAGGAATCAAAAGCAATTATTTTACATGCTGATACCGGCCGTAAAGCAATAGAAATTTTTGAGAAGTATAATGTTGATCTGGTATTTCTTGATATCCGTCTTCCTGAACTTGATGGCTATCAGGTATTAAAATATATGCGGCAATTAAATAAAAATATTCCGGTTGTTGCTCAAACTGCTAATGCTTTGCCTGAGGATAAAATAAAAATCAGGAATGCAGGTTTTAATAGTTACATCACCAAACCCATCTCACGAAACAATTTATTGACCATTCTGTACAAATTCTTTCAATAAATTTTTTAAAATTTATCAATGTTGTCCGGAAAAAATTCCATTTAGACGAAACAATAGATTTAATTTCTATTTCTTGCTGAAAATAAGGTAATTATGATTAATGGCTAAAGCCAATTTATTGCTCCTTATTATAACCCCAGGCTTAAGCCTGGGGTTATAAACGCAATAAAGTCCCGGGCTTTAGCCATTAATCAACATTTTTACCGGACACTACTGAAAGTCTACAAATTTACTTCAGATGGTTTTCCGATTTTCTTCAAAAATAATATCCACATTTATTGATTTTATCCCGTACCCCTAAAACTTTCTTTTATTCCTCCCAATGTAAATTCTGGTATTGGCTTATTAGGAAATAAATTTGCATTAGAGGAATGTTACTAAGGCAGAGAAATGTTCCTGAAAATGATTTATAGAAATAGTATTCTTTTGTTTTGAAGCGATGGTATTGTATCTGTTTTCTGATTTATAATTCAAACTTTTGGAACAGGAAAATACAAACTATATGAATCAAATTGGTTAGTTTTGGCAGTAAAATCAATTTATTATCGTTTTGATGATGCAAATTTCTGTTTCAGATGCTATGAAATTAAAGGTGCCAGACCTTGTTTTATCATGTATCAAATGTGATGTTGAGGTGCATTCCGATACAGAGCAATTATGGGAGGAAATTGATTCGAAAACATTAGAACTAAAATCAAAATATCAATTAGAACAAATTAGTAGTATACCTGCAATTGCTGCTTCCCGTGTGGCTTATAAAGCTTGTGGGAAAGATCCTGCACGATACCGGTTATCTGCAGAGGCATTAATCCGCAGAGTAGTACAAGGAAAAGGTTTATATTGTTTAAATAATATAGTTGACCTTCTGAATCTGATATCTATTTCTACGGGTTATTCTATCGGGGGTTATGATGCTGATAAAATTAAAGGAGATGTAGAATTTGGGATCGGCAAAAAAGATGAACCTTATAACGGCATTGGCAGGGGTAATTTAAATATTGAAAACCTGCCTGTATTTCGTGATGGGGTTGGTGCATTTGGTACTCCGACCAGCGATTCTGAAAGAACTGCTGTCACTGTCAATACGCTTACTTTTTTAATGGTCATCATTAATTTTGGAAAAGCAGATAAGCTTGATGACACAACACAGCAGGCTGTTAGATTGCTCAAACAATATGGAGGTGGCAAAAATTTCAATGTTTGGCAAGTGAATTGAATTCATTCATTTCACGACAAAATAAAAAACAATTAAAAAGCATAAAACGAGCACGATGCTTAATTTCAAAAGTAGATGATAATACGTTCAAAGAGCTTTGTAAGAGCATTATAGGAAAATTAATAATTATGAAATACCTCTGTAAGTTCATTTTAAAAGTGTTGGGATGGCGTTCGGTTGGGGCAAAGGTTCCCGAACCTAAATGTATTTTGGTTGGTGCGCCACATACCAGCGGCTGGGATTTCATTTTCTCGTGGATTTTTTATAAATCGTTGGGAGGTGATGCTAGTATTGTAATCAAAAAAGAATTTTTCTTTTGGCCGGTAGGATGGATTTTAAAAAAAATGGGTGGTATTCCTACCGACCGATCTAAAGCTACCAATGTTGTAAGGTTTATAATTAACCAGTTTAACGAACGTGATTATATGCATTTAGCAATTACTCCTGAAGGTACGAGAAAACGTACCAATAATTGGAAAGCGGGGTTTCATACAATTGCAAGAACAGCCGATATTCCTGTGTATCTGGTAAGCTTCGACTGGGGAAGAAAAACTTTGACAATCTGGGGTAAATTTGAACTGACAGATGATGCTAAAGAAGATATTCGACGCATGAAAGATTTTTATAGAGAAAAGGGTGTTCAAGGTAAACATCCTGAAAAATTTTCTACTGAATATTAAAGAGACAGGTACAGATAGTTTTATTCTGCATCTATCTCTATAAATAACTTTTAAATGAATCTCAGAGTGAATTATTAGATTAAAACCTGGAAGAGATTCGGTACATCATTTAGATACTCATAAACAAATCCAAATTTTTGCATACGGTGTATCAATCCGTTAAAATTTTCTTTTTTCTGTAATTCAATTCCAATAACGGCAGGCCCTTTTTCTCTATTGGTTTTTTTTGAATATTCGAAGAAGGTAATATCATCATCAGGGCCAAGAACCTGGTCTACAAATGTACGCAAAGCACCTGAGCGTTGAGGAAAGCGAACGATGAAATAGTGTTTCAGTCCTTCGTACAATAATGATCTTTCTTTAATCTCTTCCATCCGGGTGATATCGTTGTTACTGCCACTTACAATGCAAACAACTGTTTTACCTTTAATTTTGTCACGCATAAAATCTAAAGCAGCAATGGACAATGCTCCTGCCGGTTCAAGCACCAGTGCATCCTGGTTATAAAGGTCGAGTATGTTTGTGCAAACTTTTCCTTCAGGAATGGTAATGATCTCATGTAGAACTTGTTTGCAGATATTAAAAGATAGTTGGCCGACTTTTTTTACAGCAGCCCCATCAACGAACTTATCAATTTCAGCCAATTCAATCACCCTTCCCGCTTCAATTGAAATTTTCATTGAGGCAGCACCTTCCGGTTCAACTCCGATAATTCTGGTTTTAGGGCTAATTTGCGAAAAATATGCACCAACTCCTGCAGCAAGCCCTCCTCCGCCTATGGGTAGAAAAAGATAATCAATAGGTTTTTTAATATCCTGTACTATTTCAGGTGCAATGGTTCCCTGGCCTTCAATAATCTTTTCATCATCGAATGGATGAATGAAGGTGAGAGCCTCACGATTACAATGTTGCCGTGCTGCTGCTTCAGCAGCATCATAAGTATCACCGGTTAAAATAACTTCAATCCAATCCTTGCCAAACATCTCTACCTGCCTTATTTTTTGTCTGGGTGTTGTGGCAGGCATGTATATATACCCTTTAATTTTTAACTTCCTGCATGCATATGCAACTCCCTGTGCATGATTACCTGCACTGGCACAAACAATCCCTTTCTCTGTTTCAAGGGCCGATAATCCTGATATCTTGTTATATGCTCCTCTTATTTTGTAGGAACGCACAACTTGCAGGTCTTCACGCTTCAGGTAAATGTCAGCCCCAAATTGTTCCGATAAGTTGATGTTCTTTTGTAGAGGAGTATGCATTGAAACATCCTGAATAGTAATTTGAGCACGTGTTATGTCTGGAATTTCCGGAAAATAATTGTCTTCTGCATTATTATTCATCATATAAAAACTTGTTTTATCAAGGTAGTATGTGAACTCATCTGATTAGTGTTAATTTAATTTGTAATAAACACATACAGTTCATTCAATACGAACTATTAAATAACTATTACAACAATAATAAATCAATCTTTGTAATTGATATCATAATTTTTATAACTCATCAAAATTAAGAAATCATAGTTATTTTATTGCATTCTCTCAAATTCTATATGCAAATCATTATAATATCATCAATAAATTAGTTCCTAAAGGGGGGAGGAAACAATACAGCTGCAAATGTTGAAGTTGATAATGGTTTAGGAGCAAACAGGCATAGCCTTAATTTGAGAAACCAAAAGCAGTAACCTTTTTTACACATCCATCGTTAAATCATTTTATATCACCCCAAATCCTGAATCTTCGTTCCTGCCAATCCAAATGGTTGATAATTAAATTCTATGAAACGAGCATGATTAGTTAATTATAAATAGGGATGGAATTCATCATGCGATTTACATCCAACCATTAAAAACACATACATATGAAAAACAGATTTTTACTTCTATTGGTATTTGGCTTAGGGTACTTAACCTCATTAACAGGCCAGGAAGTTTTTGAATCCGAACTGATCGTATCAGGTTTGGATAACCCTATTGGCATTGTGCATGCAGGTGATGAGCGATTGTTCATCATTGAACAAACAGGTTTTATTCGCATTGTTTCAGAAGGTGAGGTTTTGGAAGAACCATTTCTTGATCTTTCAGAAAGCATTAATGTGGATGGTTTCGAAAGGGGATTGCTGGGTCTTGCTTTTCATCCTGATTTTGCGTCAAACGGAACTTTTTTTGTCAACTATACCGGATTGCCGGATGGCCAGACTGTAGTCTCCCGTTTTTCTGTGGCTGAAGATAATCCAAACAGAGCTGATCCTGAAAGTGAAGAGGTTCTTCTAACTGTGGAGCAACCCTTCCGAAATCATAATGGCGGACAGTTATTGTTTGGGCCTGACGGTTACCTGTATATTGCATTAGGTGATGGGGGTTCAGCCAATGATCCTGATAACCGGGCTCAAAGTCTTGAGGTAATACTTGGGAAAATGCTTCGGATTGATGTAGATGCCGATGTTGAAACAGAGTATGCCATACCTCCTGATAATCCTTTTGCAGATGATGAGGATGCACTGGATGAGATATGGGCTTATGGTTTAAGAAATCCCTGGAGAAGTAGCTTTGACCGTTATACGGGAGATTTCTGGATCGGTGATGTGGGGCAGGGTGACCGTGAGGAAATTAACTTTCAACCGGCAGAAAGTAGTGGCGGAGAAAATTATGGCTGGCGTTGTTATGAAGGTAATATGCCTTTTAATGGAGAGGGTTGTGATGATGATAGTGCTTATGTTTTTCCTGTATATGATTATAACCACGAAGGTGAAGGTTGTACCGGTTCTGTCGTAGGAGGATATGTATACCGTGGGTCTTTATATTCAGGTTGGTTTGGTTCCTACTTCTTTGCTGATTATTGTACCGGCAATATGTACCGGATTGATACAATCAACGGAGAATATGAAGGTGCATTGGTTGGAAATGTAGGTGCCGCTGAAATAGCGTCATTTGGAGAGGACTTGTATGGAGAATTGTATTATGCCATGAAAGGATCGGGAGAAATTTACAGACTGTCAGATCCTGTTGATTGTGAACCGCTGGCAGTAATAATGCATGGTGATTCAGTACGATATCTTGAATTAAATGATACCACTTTGCTTGAAGCTTTTTATAATCCTGCCCTTGAATACCAGTGGTACAAGGACGAAGTTATGCTTGAGGGACAAAATGAACATGTACTGGAAGTATCAGAGGAAGGCAATTATACCGTTGAAGTTACAAACAGTTCGAATGATTGTGCCGGTATGTCAGAACCAGTAGAAGTAGCAATGCTCTCAACACAGGTCGAACTTAAAGATTTAAACAGAATATCTGTTTTCCCGAATCCTGTTAATGATGTTTTATATATTCAGGGATTACCAGCCACTCGTAATATTACGGTAAGCCTTTATAATACTGTTGGTTCGCTATTGCATCATGAGATGGTTCAACAGGCAGGAACTTATATATTAAATCTTTCAAGTTATCAGGCAGGAACTTATTACCTGCGTATTGTATCGGGTGAAGAAGTCTTGCAGGAAAAAGTTGTAAAATAAATTCTGTTTCTGAAGCTTCTTTCTTATAATTTTCTGTATGCTTAAATTGAAATAAAGGCTGCCGGAATAAATACAGGCAGCCTTTACTATGGTGTGCGAATAACATTTTTAGTACTCTTGCTTATGAAGTACAGATTGCCTGCATCTTACTTTTTAAGTATTTTTCCTGATTTTAACAGCTTATTATTATTTCTTATTTGATACAAATAAACTCCATTTTTTAAGTGGCTGACTTTAACTTCATGTCCCGGTGTTATCATACGGTCTATTATCTTTTGTCCATTTAACGAATACAATTCTAACGACAAATGAGCATGTCCCTGCCATGAGAGGGTAATTTGATCAGTAAATGGATTTGGATATATTGAAATGGAGTTATCATCAACGATATCCACATAGGTTGATGTTCCTTCAGTGTAATAATAAGTTGATTTTTCATAAAAGTTCCAGTTATCTTCTTCGGCAACATAAGTTGTAACTTCAGCTATTGCATGCTGTGAAGAAATGGATTCCACAATTTCTCCTAAAAATAGCTCATAATTAATAAGTACAACATCTGAAATCATTAGCTCATTATAATCAATTTCATCTTTCATATCGAGGATCCAATCTTCTTGTTCATCATCCCAGATGTATTGATAGTCAACAATCAGCTCGTCCAATTCATTATATTCATATTCACTTCTTTCCGCTTTCTCCATTGTAGATGAAAGAATATTAAACGCAGAAATTTCTGAAGCAATTCTTTTACCTGAATCATCATAGAGCAAATCGGCTTCAAGCATTGTAAGTTCTATTCCTTCGGTTATCATTTTCATTGAATATGCTTCAAGGCGTTCATTTTCATCATAAGAATACTCTATCTCAAATGTTACCAATATTTCCTCTCCTTCATCTTCAATTAAAGAGGTAGAAGACATTTGAACCAGCTGACCCGCATCATTGTATTGGTAACCAATTTTTCCTGCCTCAATCCAATTTTCCTGATCTTCTGTGTAATATTGAATTATTGTATCCAGTCTGTTTTCATTGCTATATTGAGCTTCAGACTTAAGTTGCAGTACAACTTCTCCTGAAGTTTCATCCGGTTCATAGGTGAGTATCTCTGTTAATAATCCTTCTTCATCATAGGAAAATTCCATGTGTGAAGTTTCTTCCCAAGTATTGGTAGTGTCAATCCAAATGTAAGTATACTGGGCAGTGTTTGTTAAATTATCTTCATAAAGGTAATGGGTCTTAATTCCATTTGTCCAGTCTTCAGTATCTGCTTCAAAGGTTTGAGTCACAATACTATCAAGCG
>DASRQG010000186.1:0-9517 GCA_035645995.1 Mariniphaga sp.
GGC
This sequence comes from Mariniphaga sp., assembly GCA_035645995.1. Lineage (GTDB taxonomy): Bacteria > Bacteroidota > Bacteroidia > Bacteroidales > Prolixibacteraceae > Mariniphaga. Next base: position 4 of record DASRQG010000186.1, read on the forward strand.
GATAACAAGATTAGGGAAAACCTTATCAGCCATGATGCAACAGAGCGGGTACTATCGGTGCTTAAAGACCAACAAAAAATTATTGAGCAAGAACAAGTTGAAAAAGTTACTATTATAGCAACCTCAGCTGTAAGGGCAGCAAAAAATAAAGATGTATTTATTGAAGCTGTAATTGAATCTACTAAATACCCTGTAGAGGTAATATCGGGGGAGAAGGAAGCCACTCTCATATTTAAAGGAATACTAATGGCTTTAGATAATTTGCAGGAAAAATCATTAATCCTGGACATAGGAGGCGGAAGTATAGAAATGATTGTCGCTAAAAATAAACAGATTCTTTGGAAAGAAAGCAAACCTACAGGTATGGCACGTATCATTGGCAAATTTTTTCTTTCAGATCCAATTAAGCAGGAAGAAATACAAATTCTGCAAAATTATTATCAAGCTCGATATTTGCCGGCATTTATGAAGTGCAAGGAGGAAGGTGTTAATACATTAATTGGCTGCTCCGGTACGTTCGATACAATTGCTGATATAATCGACCAGGTAAATCCCGGAGAAAAAATAAGAAGATATCAGAATATTCCAATTGAAGATTTCTATTCTGTTTATAACGATTTGATACATTCTACCCGAAAGCAAAGAATGGATATGGTAGGGATGGATAATGTACGTGTAGATTTGATTGTTCCTGCTGTTCTTTTTATTGAATTACTCATAAAACAAACAGGGATAATTCATATTACTCATACAGGTTACGCCTTACGAGAAGGTGCAGCTTATGAATTATTGAACAAGCTTGAAAAAAGAGGTTAGTTTTAAATTAAAATTTAGCATCTGAACTGTAACCATCATCAATGCATTTTCCGGCATTTATTAATTCCCATAAAAGAAAACCTATGAAATTTAATTCAAAAAAAATGATATGACCTATCACTGCATGATAAAAACCCGACCAAATTCATAAACTCCTTTATTCGATTAATATAAAAACTTTTTAGTTTTCACACATAGATCATCTTTTTTGACATTCCACCGTCAATTATAAAATTTTGACCGGTGATAAAACTATTTTCAGGGTTCAGCAAATAAATTACCATATTTGCAATATCATCTGCTTTCCCTACCCTTCCGGCAGGGTGCTGATTACGATCGTCCTCTGTAATTTGGTATTGTTTGGCTTCCGATTTTTTCCTAACTGCTGACACATCAATCCACCCCGGGCTGATACTATTAACGCGTACTTGTGGCCCCAAACTAACAGCCAATGCATGAGTAAGAGAAAAAACACCTCCCTTACTTGCGGAATAAGCTTCTGTATCGGCCTCCGATTGAAATGCCCGCGTAGAACATAAATTTATAATGACTCCTTTTCCCTTCTTTAAATATGAAACTGCATATTTTGCACAGATAAAGCTTCCGGTAAGATTAACATTTAAAACTCTGTTCCACTCCTCAACAGTAAGCGTATCAATAGGTTTATTATTCAAAATGGCAGCATTATTAATCAATGCATATAAACTCCCTGATTGCAATGTTACCTGACGAATAGCATTCTGTACTTCTAGTTCGTTTGATACATCACATGTATAAAATTCAATGCCGGAAGATGGATGTTGTGTTTTAAATTCATGTATTGCTTCTTCATCAATTTCAAAAACCACCACATTATATCCTTCTTTAATGAGCCGCAAAGAAATGACTTTCCCAATCCCCTGAGCTCCACCTGTAATTATAACCTTTTTCTTCATATACCTATTTCAAAACCTTGTATAAATATAATTTAAGCAAAATTCTCTATTCCACTGTAAATTTGGGAATAAGAATTTAGTTATTTTATCAATTTATGATTTAAATTATTTGGCATCCGGATACAGGTACTTATTTTAGCTAAAAAAATAAAATGCAGAAATTACTGGTCATCTTCATGCTACTGACTGTTCAATTAGCAGTAGCCCAACAAAAACAAATATCCCTGCAGGATGCTGTTCTGGGTCGTTATACCTATTTAAATCCCGAATCTTTAGATGAATTACAATGGAAAAACGATCAGGTATTTTCGTGGATAGAAAATAATACCTTATTAGCAAAGGACGTAAAGCGGGATAATAAATTTACGATAATTAGTTTACAAGAAGTTAATGACATTATAAAACAAAAGCAGCACTTTCAAATAAGAAGTTTTAATGGCTACTCATGGTCAGAGAAGGAAGAATTGATCTTAAATGATGGTATAAATTATTTTTCGTTAGACCTCAAGAGTAAATCTATTTCCTGGCATATAAAACTTCCTATAGAGGCAGAAAATCCGGTATTGAATGAACAGAAAAAGTTTGTAGCCTATACAATTAAAAATGATTTATACCTTTCTTATTCAGGTAATAAAGTTGCCCGCATTACTAATGATGGAGGTTCTGGTATCGTTAATGGTAAAACTGTTCACCGGAGTGAATTTGGAATTACAAACGGCATATTTATTTCTCCAAACGGAAATTACATTGCGTTTTACAGGAAAGATGAATCAATGGTTACTGATTATCCATTGGTTGATTTTATGACTCGGGTTGCAGAACATTCACCTGTTAAATATCCGATGGCAGGCATGAACAGCCATCATGTTACAGTAGGCATATATGAGTTAGCTACCGGTGAGACAATATTTTTAAAAACAGGGGAACCTGCAGAAAAATACCTTACCAATATAAGCTGGTCGCCCGACGAGAAATCTATTTATATTGCAGAACTTAACAGGGGACAGGATCATATGATTATGAACCAATATAATACGGTTACCGGCGAAAAATTAAATACCCTGTTTGAAGAAAAACATGATAAATATGTGGAACCATTAAATCCATTATTGTTTTCAAAAACAAATGCTTCTGAATTATTTTACCTAAGTAGAAAAAATGGCTGGTTCCACATTTATAAATACAATACCACCGGAGCGCTTATTTCCCCTGTCACGAAAGGAGAATGGGAGGTGAGTCGTATATTAGGATTCTCTGATAAAGAAAAGTACATATATTTTGAAGCCACAAAAGAAAGTCCGCTGGAGTTACATCTTTATCGTGCTGAAATAAAAAATGGAAGGGTAGAAAAACTTACATCTAATGAGGGTATCCATCGGGGATTGTTAAGCAGCGATGGAAGCTACCTGATCGATGAATATAGTTCACCGGATATCCCTTCAAAGATTGATCTGATCTCCTCAAATGGCAAAAACAGAAAAACTATACATACAGCAGATAATCCATTAAAAGAGTACCAACTTGGAACTAATAAGATGGTTCCAATTATGTCAGCTGACGGGAAATACGAATTGACAGGCAGATTAATATTGCCAACTGATTTTAATCCTGCTAAGAAATATCCTGTTGTTGTATATGTTTATGGCGGCCCACACTCTCAACTAGTTAATAAAAGTTGGTTAAATGCTGCTAACTGGTGGCAGTATTATATGGCCGGAAAAGGTTTTATCTCATTTACAATGGATAATCGTGGTACAAATAACAGAGGAAAGGAATTTGAGACAACCATACACCGAAAACTAGGTCTAGCCGAAACAGAAGATCAAATGCAAGGAATAGAATATCTTCAAAGCTTACCATATATAGATGCTGAAAGAATAGGGGTACATGGATGGAGTTATGGTGGTTTCATGACGCTTAATATGATGCTCCGTCACCCTGAAACTTTTAAAGTCGGAGTTGCAGGCGGGCCTGTTGTTGACTGGAGCATGTACGAAATTATGTATGGAGAAAGGTATATGGATCGTCCTCAGGAGAATCAGCAAGGCTATCATGAAACTAATATGCTGAATCATGTAAGAAATCTAGATGGTAAGTTGATGCTGATCCACGGCGTACAGGATGACGTAGTGGTTATGCAACATAGCATGCAATTTCTTAGGGAATGTGTAAAATTGGAAAAACAAGTCGATTTTTTTGTCTATCCAACGCATCCTCATAATGTTCGCGGTAAAGACAGAATACATTTAATGGAAAAGGTAAGTAGGTATTTTATCGAAAATTTATGAAGGATTTACACTGTTAAAACCCGTTAAAGAAGTATTACTTTAAAATAGTGCCTATAAAAATGCCCAGATAAGTACCAAAAGCAAAACCTACTATACCAATTGCCAGTCCCGATATTATCACTTCCTTGTTCTTAAGGGCACCGGCAACTGCAGGTACAAAAGGAGGAGAATAGGTAAGAGCTGTTATTGTTATTATTGTGGTATCGGTATCTACTTTAAATAATCTGGCTAACAAAACATGTATAATTATTGATCCTAACACCACCCAACAAACATATAGAAAAAGCTGAAGAAATTCCAAACTGAACATTTCCCTAAGATTTGCCATTGAAGATAAAGCCAAACAAAATACAATGATAAAGTACATCCCCACTGAAAAGCTAATCTTCAGCCTGTTGAGGGGTTTAATAAGAGATGCCAGCAAACCAAGAGTTGTAATGACTAGTATGACCATTATTGTTCGCAACGATTCATCTTTAAAAAAGAAACTTAAACCACCACCTATACCAAAAATTACTATAGCTACGGCCATAGATTTGAAGATAGCCGGCAGGTTTCTTCGCAGGAAGAGACCATCGAAGTTATCTATATCTTCACTTTCATCAGGTGATTGCATGATATTTTCAGCTTTACGAATGGTAAAGCGAGGCAGGAAGGTATTGAAAAGCTTTTGTGCTAATGTCATTAAAAACAATAAAGCAACTGATCCTATTATAAGATCATAGGTATGAGTAAGGATAAAAATATCAGGACTAACATTTAAGGCTTTTCCAATAGCAGCCATGTTGGGTGTACCACCTGTGTAAACCCCTATGAGCATTCCGGTTACAGCTGCTGAATCTGTTATTTCTTCGGCAAACCAATAATATCCTGAAATTACTGCAATCAGTAATGCTACCAATGCAAGTATTAACGATAACAATGCACTTCGAGCTTGCATTACCCATTTTTTTAAATCGAGAGAAAAAAGCAATAAGGGTAAAGCCAATAATATTGTATAAGTCATTACTGATTGCTGCACCTGAGCAACCTGGTTGAAAACAATATCGGAATCAATAAACCCTGGCTGGTTCATAAAATCAGCAAATTCATCTTGAGGCAAAAAAGGTCTTTTCCCTTCCAATATCTCAGTTAGTTTTTCACCAGGAGCTGGTATGATACCTGAATTACCGAATAATAATCCAACAGCATATGCCAACACAACGGCTCCTATTCGTTTTAAAAATCCTGAAACTTTAGTCAGACATATTAACAGAATGGGGACAAGTAAATAAAATAGGATCAGTGAAGTTATAATCCACATAGCTATGTTTATTAGTAAACAAACCATCAAAAATATCAAAAATATACAATAATGGTGTTGGAAGCTGATAATTGATTAACCGCCTTCTGTTACCAGGTGTAATAAAAAAAGAAAGGTACAAACAAAATGTCTGTACCTTCCAATGTTCACCTTTTTATTATTTAGAATCTGAAACCAAGTGTAATTAAAACTTTATTTTTTACATTATTAAATGCTGCCATTTCAGAGGGTGCATAAAAGGTATCGGAAGGATCAGGATAAAGCATATCGAAATCCTTTACATGTGAATACCTGTAGGCAACATCGAAAAAGAACCCTCCACTTTTAAATCCCAAACCGGCAGATAAAGTAGTCTTATCAGCATCAGCATTAGGTTGTGGTGCACCAAATGCATTTGAATTGTATGGTGATGGATAATATTCATATCCTGCACGGAGGCTGAAATTACTTGATGCCAACAATTCACCTCCAACCCTTATGTTTCCAACAGGTTTGAAAATCTCAGCAATGTCACTGTTTTCATCGACGAAATTATAACCATCGCCTCCTCTTCTTAAAGATGCCTTACTGTAATCTACATATTCGTAATCAACACTTATAAGACCTGCTTTCCCAATCACAAAGGCACCACTTAAATTAGCCCTTAAAGGAGTTTCAATAGAATATCCATATTCAGAATATGGAGAAGTAACTCTGTAATCTTCATCACCATCTTCATATGATATTGATGATGCCATTGTTGTTTCAAAAACATCAGTCAGGTTATAAAAAGTTGGTGTATGTACAGATGCTCCTAATCGAACAGCATTAATGGGTTTGTATATTAATCCGATCTTTCCATTATAACCTGTACCGGTTGTATGAAGCAGGCTGTTAAATGTCATTGAATTGAAGTAATCAATGGTATTATTGGCATCCCACTCCATAAGTTCTGAAGATTCCCGGTAGTTAACATCTACGATACCTGCAGAAAAACCGAGATAGAGCTTATGATTAAAATTAAGTCCGGCTGCGACAGTATACTCATTAACAGCACCTTGTTTTGAAATACTTTTCCTCAGGCTTTGACCCCAGCCATCTTGTTCCAGATCGCTGTAGTAAATACCTTCATTATCTTCATTGATCAGATCTGCTTCCACTGCAAGGTCTTCATAAAATTCACTCCATACATTTGCTGTTGCATTACTTGCCAAATGATCAAGAAATGAACCATTCATGTTAGGAGCACCTCCGAGAAAGTTTGAATTAAAATCCTGCAAACGGTTGTATCCAATACCTATATTAAAACCTACCAATCCTGTTTCACTCCTGTTTTGAGGAGTTAAAGTCGCTACATAACTAAGGTTGCTAAAAGCAAAGTTATATTTATTATCGGTCATTAGGTTACCCCTGTAATTGGTTTCAACCTCAACCTGACTAAAAAGAGGTGAAAAAACAAATTCAGATGTACGATAGAGTCCAAGTCCGGCCGGGTTGATGCTTACTGAGGTAAAATCACCACCCAGTGCACCAAAGGCATTACCCATACCTCCTGCACGAGCTGTTCCCTGTACCTGAAATTGTGAGTAGCGAAGTGCATCGGCTAAATCCTGTGCATTTCCAAAAAATGGGATTGTAAAAGCAAAGGCTAATAATATTATATATCTTTTCATGATTATAAATCTAAATGCGTTAGTATTTTCTATTGTCTTTCAGCTATCTTCTTCCTGAAGAAGATGAAGACGACCTGCCTGAGCTGCCCGAGCTGCCTGAGCTACTTCTGCTTGGTGAATAGCTTCTTGTAGGTGAAGATGATCCTCTGTTATAACTTGGAGAACTGCTTCTTGTAGGAGTACTTCGTTGGTAGGTACTTCCAGACCTGTTGGCAGGTGCTCTGTATACCGGAGTTGAACTTCTGGTTCCGGAACTTCTGTTATAAGTTGAATTAGTCCGGTAAGTACGGTTATAACTTGATGAAGAACCAGGATTAGTATATCTTACATTACCACTTCTACTTTCAGGTGTAACCACTCTGGGTGAAGCAGACACTCCGGTTGATGGCCTTGTATAACTTCTGGTGGCAGAATTACCTGGCCTTGTGTAGGACTGTGAAGAAGTAGTTCGTTGAGTTCCTGTTCTTACAGCATTGTTGTTCCCATCAGTCCTTCTTCTTTCTGTTGCTACATTACTGTTAGTAACTGCGCGCTGCGTAGTTTGCGTACGGCTGTCGGCTATTCTTGCTCCAGTAACTGAGCTACTTCTACGGCTGGAAACTTCTCCTGCACTTTTAGTGCCTGTTGAAGAACTGCGGGCTGCTGTTGTTGTTGACCGCCTTACATAATCATCACCATAAACTACTCCTGAACCGGTTGAACGACGCTGACCATATCGGTAATTCTCTGAATCAACATACCTGACATTTCCATATCCATACCAGGGGCTTCCGTAATATCCTCCATAAAAACCTCCATAATATCCCGCATAATAGGGGCTGTACCAACTGCTATACCATGGTGAATATCCCCATCCCCAGCTGTAATAAGGCGAATACCATCCACCTCCCCAACCACGGCCATACGACCAGGAAGGAAAATACCATGAAGAATAATAGAATGGATCATAATAATATGGATCGTAATACCATGCATCCCAATAAAATGGATCATAAAAATGAGGACGGTGAAAACGGCGAATACGATAGGCATAATCAATCGATTCACCATCATAATAATTATTTATAACATAATTAACCTCGTCTTCATTCTGATATACGGTAGTATCACTTGAATACATATCGTATTGATCCATGCTATAGGTAAGTGCTTCAGCATCTTTTTCAGTAGCCCCGAAAATGTAGTTGTTCATTGTTTTAGAACCTTCTTCACTTTCCTGGATGTTACTGATAATAACTTTATTGTCAGATTTTGAGTCACCCTTTGCTTTAGCAGTTGAACTTTCTGCTGCAATTGGAGGAGGAACATCTCCCGGATTAAAATATATGTCATCACTGTAGTAACCAGTGACATAGGAACCCGAGGTACATGCACCTAAAAACAGTGCAGCCATCATTAAAATTGTCAATCTTGATTTCATAACTCATCTCCCGGTTTATATAATTTCAATAATATTTACTTAATTTGTATACTCTAAAAAGCATATTAAATAAAACAAATTTTATACCACAATACAAAAATGGCGAAAGAATTAACATCGCGCAGCGAAAATTATTCGCAATGGTATCAGGATCTGGTTATTAAAGCCGATCTTGCTGAAAATTCAGCAGTTAGAGGTTGTATGGTCATAAAACCTTATGGTTATGCAATATGGGAGAAGATGCAGGCAGAACTAGACCGTATGTTTAAAGAAACAGGCCATGTTAATGCCTATTTCCCGCTTTTTATTCCAAAATCATTTTTTAGCCGCGAAGCTGATCATGTTGAAGGATTTGCAAAAGAATGCGCTGTTGTAACACATTATCGGCTTAAAAACGATGATCAAAACGGAGGCATAATGGTTGACCCTGATGCCAAACTTGAAGAAGAATTGATTGTCAGGCCTACTTCTGAAACCATAATATGGAATACCTACCGTAACTGGATTCAATCCCATCGTGATTTACCCCTCCTGATTAATCAATGGGCAAATGTTGTAAGATGGGAAATGCGTACGCGTTTATTTCTCCGTACTACAGAATTTCTCTGGCAGGAAGGACATACTGCTCATGCTACCAGAGAAGAGGCCATTGAGGAGACAATAAAGATGATCAATGTTTATTCAGATTTTGCTGAAAACTATATGGCCTTACCGGTGGTTAAAGGAAAAAAATCGGAAAATGAACGCTTTGCCGGGGCACTTGATACTTATACCATTGAGGCGTTAATGCAGGATGGTAAGGCTCTACAGTCAGGAACTTCTCATTTCCTTGGCCAGAATTTTGCAAAAGCTTTTGATGTAAAGTTTACCAATAAAGAAGGCAGGGAAGAATATGTCTGGGCTACTTCATGGGGGGTATCAACCCGATTAATGGGTGCTCTTATCATGGCACATTCTGACGATAATGGCTTGGTTCTGCCTCCAAAACTTGCTCCTATACAGGTTGTGATCGTGCCGGTTTATAAAAACGTGGATCAATTGAATAACATCAGGGATAAAGTGAATATTATAGTAAATGCACTCCGTTCAAAAGGAATCAC
>DASRQG010000187.1:0-26932 GCA_035645995.1 Mariniphaga sp.
ATAGCTATATATGCTATTGTAATAAAAATAATAATGTTCATATAGAATCTTGGATGCAGCTCACCGAATTTAATAGTGGAGGCTATAATGTACAAAGTAAAGCCTCCAATCATGAGCCAAAACCTATGATTGAAACTTACATTTTTGATGAAAACAGCTACAGCAAAAGTAGCGATTGGTAAAGCAAAACCTATAGGATGATTCCATGAATCAAGTGCTTGTACAAAAACAGATGCTTTCCCTGCATAGAAGATGATTATAAATACTGCAAAATAATCAAAATACAGATGGAGATTCTTTCTGGTAAATGCCCGATCAATATTCATTGCTATTATCCTCTAAATTTTACCAATGTTTTTTTTGCCAGATCAATACCCAATTTTAATTCATTTACCTGCATCAACTTGAGGGCTCCTATGTAGGTTACTATTGCAACAGGGATAGAGACAGCAAGATACAGATAATCATTTAGTATGAACCTTGCTATTATCATTCCTGAAAATACAAGCAATGCCGCTGAAGTTAAAAAAGGAAGAATATTTTTTAATTGATAGGTTAAACTTATATCTATAACCTTATTGAAATATATATTACCAATATAATATGATAAAATAGTTACAACCATATTGCCATAAATCATAGCCATAATACCATATCTATATGTAAGAAGAATGGAAATAACAATTAATATTTTATCAATGACTTTAATCTGCAAATAATAATCACTTCTTCCCTTAACTGTAATGATTTGATGGTTCATTACATATATTATGTGCATCCATCCGTATGCTGCCATTAGATTTAAATAAGGAACTACTGGTAGCCATTTTTCACCCAAAACAATGTCTATTAACGGTTCAGATGCTATAATAATAAAACCCATTAAAGGTAACACTACAGCAGATAAAGTTCTGATAGCACGGGTATAGCCTGATACTAACTTCTCATTATCATCCTGGATTTCAGAAAAAACGGGGAATGTTACTTTTTGTATTACACTTGTTAAAGTTAAAACGGGCATATCTTTAAATTGAGCTGCCCTTGTATAATAGCCTAAAGATTGTGCACTAAAGACACGTCCTATAATTAAATAATATATATTCTGGAATATTGAATTCATCAAACCGGCTAAAAGAATTTTGGAGCCGAAGCCGAATAAAGTTTTTAATGAAGTTCTGCTAAATGCCAACATCGGCCTCCATTTGCTGATCCACCAGAAAAGAATTGTTGTCACAAGGCTTTTAATAACTGTATGAGCAACCAGGGCCCAAACACCAAAACCTGTGTAGGCCATTGTAATACTCACCACTCCCGCAACCAAAACACTTATTATGCCTACTATAGATTGGGATTTAAAGTCGAGGTTTTTTTCAAAGTATACCAGATGTATCCGTCCGAGTGCATCAATGACAAAGCTGAGGCAAATAACCTTAATTAATAATACAAGCTGAGGTTGATTGTAAAAGTTTGCTATTAAAGGTGCAGAAATAAATAAAATAAAATAGATTAATAAACTGGCAACAATATTGAAGTAATATACAGTTGAAAAATCAATACTATCTGCATTTTTCTTTTGAATGAGAGCCTGGCCGAATCCACTATTGGTAAGAGATTGACCGATTACAATAAAGATTGTAATCATACCAATCAACCCAAAATCTTCTGGGCTTAGCAGGCGTGTCAGAATTATGCCGATAACAAATTGGCCCCCTGTTTTCCATATATTATCCAGGAAAGACCATTTAAAACCTGTTATCGTTTTTTGTTGAAGTGTGCGTTCCCCCATTTCAGATGGTTGGCTACCTTGTTTAGTTTAAGTTTATTAATAAATACATCTTAAAGATATTCTTTGAAAATTTCATTAAGTTATGAAAAAATATTCCTGCTCTTAAGATACAGGAACTTTTTGTGGAGACTTTTTTTCAACTCTGACATATTTTTTACCTCTTTTAGAACTCCTTCTGAAAAATTTTTATAGTTATATTTCTTTTCACATAAATATCTTCCTCTTTCACCCATTTCTCTTGCTTCATCAGGATTATTAATCATATAATTTACCCGGTCCTTCCATCCTTCTACATCGTAATAATCAACATAAAAGCCAATTTTCTCCTTTTCAAGGTCAAATGGATACATTTTATTTACTGTTGATATGATTGGTTTTGCTAGAGCAAGGGCCTCCATAATGACAGTTATACCCACCGGCCAAATCTGTCCTGTTTTATCCAGAGAAATTGCTACTGCTAATGAATTATAATATTCTTTTCTAATCAATCCAACAGAATGTAATCCTGGCTTTATTGTATCATCAATAATAACATTGGGTGGTATAGAAGTACGAATTTTTTCATTCTTTTTGGTTGTGATTTTCAAACAAAAATCGATATCCTTGAAAGCTTTTACCAACGTAGAGAAGTCTCTTCCTGTGCCACCTGTTGAATATATGAAGTCTGAGGAAGGAGGCTGGGTTTGGCTGTCCAGATAATTTGTAAAAAAGTCGAGATCAGCACCCCATTCAACAAAAGTGTCGTGTTTACTTAAAGGGCCATATTTTTTACTTTTGTGATACATGGTTTCATTGAAAAATATTAATGAGTCAATACCGTTCTTGTAAACCATGCGGATTAACTTTTGTCGAAATCTCTTAATTGGATTTTTTTTAAATGGAAGATGTGTGTCCAGACCTAATGAAATAATTGGTTTTTTGTATAGTCCAACCATTTTAAGCATAGCCAACAAAAACACATCTACAATAAATGGAGCATAAATTAAATCAAATTCTTTCGACCTTCGTAATAGATTTAATTGTTGTTGTAGATTTAGTATTTGAACCTTGGACCCTAATTTATTCCAACTGCTTTTATTGTCGAAATCTATTCCTACAGTCTTTATTCCATTTTTATTAAAGTGATCATAACACCATACATGATGTAGTGGATATTCTCCTCCCTTGTTGATGAATTCAATTATTTCTTCAAGAGAGTAAAATCTTATAATCTCAGCAATTTTTGCCATAATGAAATATTTGTTAGTTTTTGGATTTATTTAAAGACTAATCAATTCTGGTTCTAAATTCATATCCAATAACATTTTCCTAATTTCATTTTCATACACCCCATTCATAATAATTATATTATCGGGTTTATATGTTTCAAGGAATTTGGGAGGTACATATTGGATTCCTATCCCTGGAATGAAATTCCCCTGCATATGAGGATTAATATCAACTACATGTTTTATGACATTTAAATCATTAAAATGTGTAAGAAATCCTACTGATTTTGATCCGCCACCCCAAATTACAACTTTTTTATTTTCTGATTTCATTTTTAGAAGACGGTCCCTCCATACTCCAAGTGCCTCGTTGATAGTTATCACAAATTTATCGACGTATTGTTTTAGTTCCGCTATTGATTCTTCTGAAGGATGAGGGCTATCAGAACTTTTTTCTGAAGGTTTTGCCTCCAAAAATAAATATTGGTCATCGTACTCCAGATAATTATCTAATACTTCAAAATTGTTCCATCTGAATAATCGGGATAAGGAGCCCGGACTAAAATAGGAACAATGTTCGTAAAATATATCCCAGAAAGCATTAATCTTTAATATCCTTACAATACTTGGAACCTCAATGAATATCAATACATCTGGGTTTCTTTCAACTGCTTTACGGATAGTTCTTATGAAGCTATAGTTATCGAAAATGTGCTCCATTGTATGCCGGCATACTATTACATCGGCAGGTAGATCACCATGGGCCTCTGAATAGAATTCTCTGATAAATTGCAGGTTTGGATTATCCTCTAGTCTCCCGGGTACATATGCCGGATCAATACCAATTCCTTTATTGTTCCCCAATTTACAAATCAGTTGCAGAAAATCTCCTTTTCCACAACCTATTTCAATGACATTCTTATTTCGGATGTTGTATTTGTTAATAAACTTTTCTGTTACTCCGGTAATAAATTTCATCCATGTAGCAGAGAAACCTTGTTGATCTTCATAGCCTTTAGTGTATAAATCCAGACTTGTATCGAACGTGCTATTGAAAATAAAGCCGCAATTATGGCAGAAAGTAAGTGATAAATCTTTTTTCGGTACAGCAATAGCTGCATCATAGGTTTTTATTGTAACAATGCTCTGTACAGGGGCATTTTTTAATACAAAAAATACTTCTGTTTCTGAGCTATGGCAATTTGTGCAATTCATATAGGAATTTTAATGTTTAATGATCGTGTTTATCATAATCCTACAAGCCAGTCTGTAAAGATGGCTTGTGGATTAATTGGTTTTTAATAAATATTTATATGATTTCTTTGGCCAGTTCTGTACGTGCAGGAGTATTTTCTTTATTCATCCATGACCAGGTAAGGTTGTCATTCAGAAATTTTTCTTCACGCAGTGAAGTAAGGATTTTCAACCTCATAAAATTCGAATCCCTAAAATTAGCATCTGCTAATTTCATATTCTTAATAGATTCATACAGATCATAAATTGTTGCCTTTAGATCATGTATTGGCTGATGTTTGGGTGCTAATTTTTTGTATAAGTCGAAATTGACTTTGTATGAGCGTTTATCTGGTGGAGCATCCGTTTTTACCGTTACCTTACATCCGGGTACAATCTCACTTACGGCTATGGCTAAATCCTTTACCTGATAATTCCATGAACTCGTTCCGGTATTAACTACTAAAAATTCTCCACCATTAGATGCTTCTCTGCCAACTCCCCATTCAAGTGCAATTGCCATGTCTTTAACATTAATAAGCGGTCTCCAGGGTGTGCCATCACTAAGTATATTTATTTCTTTAGAGATAATGGCTCCGGCAACAAAATCATTTAACACCAAATCAAGTCTGAGCCTGTCACTCATTCCGCAAGCTGTTGCAAATCGAAGGCATGTAACTGTAAAGTCTTTTGATGCGAGTTTAGCTAATCCTGTTTCTGCTGCTACCTTCGATTTTGCATAAGCTGTTAACGGAGCTAATGTATCAGTTTCTGTTTTGGGATAATCGTCAGCAGCTCCATAAATACTGCAACTTGATGCATACACAAATGATTTTACACCTGCAGCTCTGGCCAATCCGGCAATTCTGACAGCCGATCTGTAGTTAACCTCTAATGTTATATCTTCATAGACTGCACCCATCGGATCATTCGATATGGCTGCCAGATATACTATTGCATCTATCCCTTCCAAAATATCGACAGGGAAGTTACGTACATCACCAATTATTTGCTTATTCAATCTGACCTCTGGTAATATCCTGGTATTCGTCAGATGATTTGCGAAATATCCCATGTCAAATCCTATCAGTTCTGCTTCAGGATATGTAGCTCTTAATCGATCTACTGTGCCTGGGCCTACATATCCCATGTTTCCAATAATTAATATTTTCATGTTTCTTAATATTAGGGTTACAAATTTTTTTTTGAGTTATTTTTAAACAGCTAACTTTCTTTTAGAACTGTTAGCCGTGAATGTATCATATTGTTCCATTAATAGTTGGTAAGCAGTACTATTGTTTGGTATAATAACATCATCAAATTTTAAGACTTCGTCTTTCGGAATGTCTTTTTTCAGGATGCAGCCTTGTGCAATACCTATTGGCAGAAGCCCTTCCTTTCGGGCAGTTGGATAATTTTCACATAATCCATATGTAGTATATTGTCCCAACCCATCTAAAGTTGAATGAGCTTTAAGGTCGGTCTTTGCTGTTGTAATAACTTCCACCATGGGAGGCCCGGCAGGTGTCAGGGCAGCATCATTATACAATACAGCACGTGCTACTGTATTAGGAACTTCAAAATGACAAAGATGATAAGGGGTATAGAACAGGTAAAATGGTCCTTCTCCGAGTTTGTAGAGATTAAGATAGTGCTTTTGAAAATTATTGTCGGTTGTGCCTATAATAAATACTCCCGGAGACGGGGTAGCTCCTACAACGTAATCTACTATTCCCGGGCCATTTAATAATTGATCTGCGGGAAATAATTGCTGAAATACATCATCTAATTTTGTTCCCTGAGGAACAGTAGGGCCATGCATGCCTCTTTTCCCAACTCTCATTCCAGTACCGTTTGCTACTATAGCTTGTTCGAATGATATTTTTGTTCCATCTGCAAATGAGGTTACCATTGATGGATTTTGACCCCACTTACGGGCAAATCCTTCCTGAGTTGTTGGGTTTCTGTATGGGTCATGTAATCCTTTAATGTTTCCACACAGAATCGGCTCAACACCAATTGACTTCACAAAACGATACAAGTTCATTTCAACAACCGGTTGATCACCATCTGCTGAAGTATAGCATACTCCTGCTTCATCTGCCTTTTTCTTTAAAATAGGGCCTATGGTTCCATCCACCTCGGCATTCATCAGGATAACATGCTTTCTATGTGCAAATGCTTTTAATACAAGTCTTGCACTCTCCTCTACAGTTCCGGTTACTTCAATTATTGCATCAATTTGATCAGCAGCACACAATAAATCCGGGTTTTCGGTAATGCTGTATTTCCCTTTTAGAATATTATGTTCCAGAACTTGTAAATTGTCTGCAACTTCAATGTTGGAAATACCGGCTGCTTCATATGCAATTTGTGCTTTTTTTAAGGTACGATTGGCAATTGCAACCAGCTCCATTCCGGGTGTTGAGCGGATAATCTGGAAGGCAATTCCCTTTCCCATGAATCCTGCTCCAATCATTCCAACCCGGATTGGATTACCTTCTTCATGTCTGGTTTGTAAATCTCTGTCTACTATAATCATATCTACGATGGTTTTTGAGAAAGTTATATACCTTTAAAGTCAGGATGCGATTTATCTTTTTCTGAAACTACGGTTACTGGTATTGGCCAGTTGATGTTTAATGCCGGATCATCATACCTGATCCCTCCTTCTGCATTAGGAGTATAGGGATGGGTTACAAGATAATATACTTCCGCATTATCGGTTAATGTCAGAAATCCATGAGCGAAGTTTTCCGGGATATAAACCATTTTGTAGTTATCCTCAGTAAGTTCTGCTCCAAACCATTGCATAAAAGTTGGCGATTCTTTTCTTAAATCTATAATGATATCATATATGGCACCTTTTGTACAACGTATTAATTTAGTTTCTTCATAAGGATGTTTCTGAAAATGGAAGCCACGGAATGTGCCCTTTTTCATGCTCAACGAAGTATTGGCTTGTACCACATTTCCATTAAGGCCATGATCTTCCATTTCTTTTTTGCACCAGGATCTTCCAAAAAATCCACGTTCATCTTCAAGTTTCTTTATTTCAAGAATAAATGCACCTTTTAAACTTGTTTCTGTAAAAATCATTAAAATA
Source organism: Mariniphaga sp. (assembly GCA_035645995.1). Taxonomy (GTDB): domain Bacteria; phylum Bacteroidota; class Bacteroidia; order Bacteroidales; family Prolixibacteraceae; genus Mariniphaga. The sequence goes on from DASRQG010000187.1 coordinate 7,334, forward strand.
TAATTAGGTTTGTAAAATCTATATTAAATGAGGCTCTTTAGCAGAGATATATATAAGGTTTAATTTTGTTCTGATCTTTTCGGCAAGAGACTCTCCAATTGCCAGTGAGGCAGTAGCTGCAGGTGAGGGAGCATTTAATACATTGAAAGTGAATTTGTCTTCCACAATCAAAAAATCATCTACCAAGCCTCCATTTCTGTCACAAGCTTGAGCTCTTACTCCTGCACCTCCCTGAATTATATCTTTGTATTGAACTTCAGGTACCAACCGTTGAAGGGCTTTTAAAAAGGCTGTCTTGTTAAACGACCTGTAATACTCTTCAAGTCCGGTTTTCCAATACTGACGTATAACCTTTCTAAATCCTGGCCACATGATAGATTCCCATGTTTCGCTGCCATTGAATGAAGATTTTTTATAGCCTTCTCTTTTAAAAGCCCAAACTGCATTTGGACCGGCTTCTACTCCTCCATATATAAGACGGGTAAAATGAACACCCAAAAATGGAAAGTTTGGATCAGGTACAGGATAAATTAAATTTTTTACAAGATAATTTTTTTCCGGGGCCAATTTATAATATTCTCCCCTGAAGGGTATGATGCGAACATCTATCTTTGCCTTGCTTAGCATGGCAATTTTGTCACTGTATAAGCCTGCAGTATTGACTACCACTTTTGCAGAAAAAGTTGAAGATTTTGTGATTACCTCAACTTTACTATTTGTTTCATTTAACCGTTCAACTTCAGTGTTCAGATAGATTTCCCCACCATAACGATTCTTAAAGATTTCTGCATATTTCTGACTTACATCTTTATAATTTATGATGCCGGTATAAGGTACATGAATAGCAGCAATACCGGAAGCATAAGGCTCATATTCTTTTATTTCGTCAGCTGAGATTTTCTTCATTTCGGTCAGGCCATTTTGCAAGCCTCTTTCCCAAAGATTCTCTAAACTTGGAAGTTCGTCTTTTCTTGTGGCAACAATTAATTTTCCACAGATGTCGTATTTAATACCTTCTTTATCACAGAAATCAAGTAATTTTTGATATCCGGTACGACAATTTACTGCTTTCTGGCTTCCCGGCTTATAATATACCCCTGCATGAATTACTCCACTATTATTACCGGTTTGATGACTTGCAACTTTACTTTCTTTTTCAAGAATTGCAATTTTTAAATCCGGATTACCTTCTTTTAATTTAAGACCTGTTGCAAGTCCTACTATGCCTCCTCCAATTATTACAATGTCATACATGATAAGCAATTTTAAGTTGGGTTAATGAATTTAATGGGCAGGTCATATATATCAGACAGAAAATATCCTTTTGTTAGCAGAACTTTCTTTTTTATCCCATATCATCCAGGGAGCTATTTTGTGTTCAATGAGTTCATTTAATTGAATTTTGTCTTTTTGTGTGTCCATGGGTTTCCAGAAGCCGGTATGTTTATACGTGATAAGTTGCTTTTCGAGGGCAAGTTGTTCTAATGGCTTTCTTTCAAATATTGTTGTATCATCATCAATATAATCCATTACTTTTGGTTCGCAAACGAAGAAACCTGCATTGATCCAATGGCCATCTCCTTTCATTTTTTCTTGAAATCGAAGTACTTCGTTATTGCCGTTTAATACAAGTGAACCAAATCTTCCTTCAGGTTGTACTGACGTCATAGTTACTAGCTTGCCATGATTTTCGTGGAACTTAACCAGGTTGTTTATATTTATATCTGATACACCGTCACCATATGTTAGCATGAAGGGTTCATTATCGATAAATTTGGCAGCTCTTTTAATACGTCCACCTGTCATGGTTTCATCTCCTGTGTCTAATAATGTTATTTTCCAGGGTTCAGCTCTGTTGTTTAAGAGGTTCACTTTTTGATTCTGAACATCAATAGTTATATCAGAGTTGTGAATAAAGTAGCTTGTAAAATAGTCTTTTATGATATGCCCTTTATACCCTAAAAGAATTATAAAATCATTGAACCCATAATGTGAATAGATCTTCATTATGTGCCAAAGGATGGGCTTGCCCCCAATTTCTACCATTGGTTTGGGTTTGACTATCGTTTCTTCGGAGAGTCGAGAACCCAACCCACCTGCAAGTATTAGTACCTTCATAATGCTTTATTTAAAAATTATTTGATTCGTGTGTTGGAATAATATTCTTTTTACAGTTCACTGTTATATTCTATAAAAAACTAGATTTTAAAAAGTTCAAAGTTTCTGTAATTATCTATAGCTGGATATTCTTTAATAATTCTCGTAAAACCGTTGTTAAAGACAGTATAAAATTTATCTCATCTTTAAAGTTATTTGCTAAAATTGAGTAACCCAATGCTTCAATTTTGATTTCTATACAATTGTTCCAATAAATTTTTACAATTTCACCGCTAAGGCCTTTAAATGAGGCGATGCGTATCTTGGCATATTGGGCATTTTTAATTCTTTCTCGTGAGATTATTACTTCTCATTCATTTTGTCCAATTACATTTTTAATAATGGGAATTTGTTCTGAGGAAATAATTTGCGGTTATCTGCAAAAAGAAATATAGTTTACAACCCCAGGTATATTTAATATATTGAAAAACTCTCTTCGTCTGACTTTCACAAACATTTAATCACTTAAAAGGGTTCTTCAATCCATTTTTTCCGATCACTCTATTGTTTTAATTTTTTATTCAGAGGGAGGTAGCATTCTATTTTTTCGTTTTGAAGGTGTTTTTGTATTTTCTTTCTCATTGCCAATTATGGTATATAGTGCATACCATTCATGTACACTCTGTTTTAAGTTCATTCCAATTAGATTGTAGCAAGATATAAAATATGTTTAATATTTTTCTATCTTTTTTAGTTGTGCCTTTAAAGCCAGATTCTCAAGACTCAAATCAGCAAACATACGTTTTAGCCTTTCGTTATCTTCTTTTAGCTTATTGATATGTTGAATATCAAAAAGCAATTGATTCCTGTATTTCGCCTTCCAGTTGTAAAATGTAGCCTGGCTGATCCCATACTGTTCAATAATTTGTTGAATAGGAGTTCCATCTTCATATTCCTGCAGGATCTTCCTGATTTCATATTCCTTAAATCTTTTCCTGGTCATTTTTCAAAGTTTTTACCTTAGTGTTAATAATAAGTGTATACTGATTCAGCAATAATTTAAATGATGTAATATTTGTTATAAGAAGAAAGAATTGATTATAAGAGAATTCTAATTAGCAGTTACAAAGTAAAAAGTAAAATTGTTAAAAGGTGTGAAATTTAGATTAAATTTTATGTTCGGAATTAAATATGGGTTCCCCTCTGTCACTTACATATAGGTGACTCTTATAAAAAAATAATTAGAATTTTTCGACATAAGACCAACAACCATGAACTAATAAAAGTTTATGAAGCTTCAACAAGTTTTTAGTCTTTGTTAACATTAAAGTAGCAGCTTCTTGAGTATTAATCCTTTATAGTTATATAGAAAAATTCTATATTAAATTTATTATGCTTTATTAGCAGGTTCTAAATGCGTTTATGCTTTAAGTTTTACAAATTCCAGATACTCAGTCATTTAAAGACATTGATTGAATCATTGAATGAATAGTGTATTAATGTAGTTTTATAAAAATTAATATTCAACCAAGAATTAATTAGAATTATATGTATTCTGAAAATAGAAGTTAATAAAGCATGCTTTCCTTTTGTTTAACGTTGCAATTCCTTCTGTTTCAATGTAAAATTAATATTTGGTATTAGAGTTTAATAACTTACTCCAACAAATTCTAAATAAAAGTTACTAAAAATGTAATAATGATCAAAATAATTTTTTATCAAATTGGGAATTGAAGGGAATTTTTTTTAAACTGTTAGTTTAGATAAAAAAAAATCGGAATACCTATTATAATTCATCCCCAACTCATGCTAAGTTTTCTTGAAGTATTCTTTATGATGTCCAAAAATTGAACAATTTTATCTTACGTGTTGGAGGATTATTTTAGAGCCTAAGGCGGTTCTGTTTTAAACTGGTTTATCGCCATACCAAGTCCATGTCCGAGGCATGGGCAAAAATGCTTTTTAACGCCTCTGACTGGACTTGGACTGGACTTGGTATGGCTTTAATTACCTTTTTGTATTAAAAGAAGCCTCAGATTTTAGTGAAGAATTTTATGATGTAGCAACTTTTGATAAGATGTTTTTATATATAGTAGCAGATTGAATTGACCTATAAGGATGCAGCTGCTGATTAATATTCATGTTCTGCAACAACGTGGCCTTCGATGCCAATAACAATAACTTTAACAGGGATGTTTCTATTACAATTATCAAGAGCGGTTAGAATAATATTTACCAATCCGTTACAACAAGGTACTTCCATTGTAGCTACAGTGATTGAGCTTATATCAGCCTCATTAACAAGGCGGGCCAGCTTCTGCATATAAATATCTTTACCATGATCAAGTTTGGGACAAGCAATGACCAGCTTTTTGGCTTTTAGTAATTTCTGATGAAAACCTCCATAAGCAAACGCTACACAGTCGGCTGCAACTAACAGGTCTGCATGTTTAAAGTAGCTTGCTGCCGGGTTTATGAGATGTAATTGAACAGGCCAATGGGTTAATTCTGAAGGGGCTTCAGAATCTGTTTCGTTCAATGCAAGCTTTGCATTACTGAATGAAGAAGAAGCTGAACCGGGACAACCGTTTGTGGGGCGAAAAGCTACTGTAGGTTTTTGTTTAGGATGAAGCAGATCATGGACTTCACTTATTTTGAATGGCATTTGGGTGATGTTTTGTTTAATATAGTTGAGAGCAACACCCAAATATTCAGTTTCATTGTGTTCTTTCAAATGTTTTAGATGTGCAAAAACAGTTGCCTTTCCTTTGGTTACCATTTGGGCTATAACTGTATTTTCATCGTATTCTTCAGCCTCTCTGTTTTCTATTGTAATGGCATTTTGAGGGCAATGGCCCAGGCATGCCCCGAGTCCGTCACACATTAATTCACTTATCAATCTGGCCTTACCATCGATTAGTTGTAATGCACCTTCGTGACAATTAGGAATACATTCGCCACATCCGTCACATAAATCTTCATCTATTTTAACTATTTCACGTAACATATTTTACTTTTTTTGTAGGAAACAAAAATAGTTGGAGTGGGTTATTCAAAATGTATCAGATGTTACAAATATGATTAATTACAATTTATTAATGAATTGTCCTGTTTTCAAAGGACTTGATGAAAAAACAGTTGATAAGATTCTGAAGGCGATTCATTATCAGATAAAGCATTATCATAAAAATGATATTATAGCCCTGGCTGGTGAACAAGTACAAAATCTGTATATAATTTTAAGTGGAACTGTAAAAGGAGAAATGATTGATTATTCAGGAAAGGTAGTTAAGATAGAAGATATTGAGGCACCCAGGCCGCTGGCATCAGCCTTTTTATTTGGTTCTGAAAACCAGTTTCCGGTTACTGTTACAGCCAGAGATAAGGTAACGATGCTATTAGTTCCAGTTAGTGAATTTTTAAAGTTGCTTCAGAATAATGAGCAGGTATTGGTAAATTATTTGAATAGTATTTCGTCGAGAAGTCAGTTTCTTTCACGCAAACTTCAATTTTTAAGTTATAGCACAATAAAAGCAAAAATGGCTCATTTTCTCCTGCAGCAAAGCAAACCGGAACATGATCAGGTACAGTTAAAACATACCCAGCAACAACTGGCAGAATTATTTGGAGTAACTCGTCCTTCAATTGCAAGGGTTTTAGGAGAAATGCAACATGATAAAATAATAAAAATTGAAAAGAAGATCATCAGATTTACCGATAAAAACAGGTTAGCAATGTTGATTCAAAATGGATAGATTTTTAACTTATAATATTTTTACGGCTGTCGGGAATGTTCATGCCTTCACCACCTTACGAAATACATTTACTGATAATGACAGCATCAGGTATACAGGTTCACAAAGAGGTAAAATAAAGAATAACAGGGAACTTCTGGCATCGGTCATGGAAGTAGAACCTGATTGTTTGGTTTTTCCTGTTCAGACTCATTCTTCAAATGTTGTTTCAATTGAAGGAATTCCAGCGAAAGTCCCTGGAGATACCGATGCACTGATTACAGATGAACCAGGCGTATGTTTGTGTATACAAACAGCCGATTGTGTGCCGGTTTTGTTGTACGATCCGGTGCAGAAAATTATAGCTGCCATACATGCAGGCTGGCGAGGTACAGTAGGATTAATAGTAAATAAAACCATTGAAAAAATGATTAATCAGTATGGATCTTCTGCATCAAATATATTAGCTGCAATAGGACCATCCATCGGGCCGGAAGTTTATCAGGTCGGAGAGGAGGTAGCAAAGGCAGTTTATGAATGCCTGCCAAAACCGGAATCATTAATCAGGAATGATTCGAAAGGAAAGTATTTATTTAATCTATGGGAAGCCAATAAGCAGCTTCTGATAGAATGTGGGATAGCAGGATCAAACATTGAGATATCAGGACAGTGTACTTTTAGTTTGAAAGAAGAATATTTTTCGGCCCGACGAGAAGGAATTGATACGGGTAGGATGGTATCGGGAATTATGCTCATAAAATGATTCCGGAATAAACATTCTTAAATACATCTTCAGGCTTTTAGTTTTACGTAAAACAGTTATCTTCGCATCTAATTCATTATAGCAATATTATTTAGGAAAGAAACCATATTCAAATGAAAGAATATACCTTTATTAACAGGCTCACCGGGTGGGTAGTATTTTTAATTTCTGCTGTCGTATATTTAATGACGATTGAACCAACAACAAGTTTCTGGGACCCGGGTGAATTTATAACAACATCGTATAAGCTGGAGATTGGTCATCCTCCGGGGGCTCCGGTATATATGATTTTTGGTCGTTTCTTTGCCATGTTTGGTGGTGCTGAAGGTGCTGCTTACATGGTTAATGCTATGTCGGCTTTGGCAAGTGCATTTACAATCTTATTTCTTTTCTGGACGATAACTCACCTTGCAAAGAAGCTGGTCGTAAAGGGAGATATACCTACAACCGGTAATATGATTTCAATAATTGCTGCCGGTTTGGTAGGGGCCTTGGCATATACTTTTTCTGATACATTTTGGTTTTCGGCAGTAGAAGCAGAGGTATATGCATTCTCATCAATGCTTACCGCACTGGTTTTCTGGGCAATTTTAAAATGGGAGAATGTTGCAGATAAGCCTTATGCCAACCGGTGGTTGATTTTCATCGCATATATAATTGGTTTATCCATCGGGGTTCACCTTTTAAACCTGCTTGCGATACCGGCTATTGTTTTTGTATATTATTTTCGCAAATACCCTACTACACGAAGAGGGTTTATTATGGCTTTATTTGCCTCTGTACTCATTCTTGGAATTGTGATGTGGGGTATTATACCGGGTGTTGTCACCATTGCTTCATGGTTTGAGCTTCTGTTTGTTAATACGTTTGGATTACCTATTAAAACAGGAGCACTTATATACATCACCGTATTGATAGGTGCCGTAGTTTATGGTTTACGCAAAACTCGTCAAAAGAAAATGGTACTGTGGCATACAGTGCTTGTTGGTATTACAGTAATTTTAATTGGATATTCATCGTTTGCACTTATAATAATAAGATCGGCAGCCCAACCACCAATGGATCAGAACAGTCCTAAAGATATGTTTTCACTTTTGAGTTACCTCAATCGCGAACAATATGGAAACCGACCTTTGTTTTACGGGCAATATTATAATGCACCACTCGATCCTCAGAACCGTTATTCAGAAGGAAAACCGATATATTCCCAAATTGATGGTAAATATGTTGTTACCGACAAGCGTGTAGTACCTAATTATGATGACAGGTTTCAAACAATCTTCCCAAGGATGTGGAGTAGTATGGACCCATTGCATGCGCAGGCTTATCAGGAATGGGGGAATATAAAGGGCAGAAGAATCCAGCACAAAAATGAAAGCGGTCAAACAGAAGTATTGGTAAAGCCTACTTTTGGTGAGAACCTTCGCTTTTTTATGCGATATCAGGTGGGGCATATGTATTTTAGGTACTTCATGTGGAATTTTGTCGGCCGTCAGAATGATATTCAAAGTCATGGAGGTATTTTAAACGGCAATTGGCTCAGTGGAATAAACTTTATTGATGAGATGCGTTTGGGAGATCAAAGTGATTTACCAAAACGATTTGCAGAGAATAAAGGACGAAACACCTATTATTTTCTTCCTTTGATTCTAGGCTTGTTAGGGATCTTTTTCCAATATAATAAAGGCAGGGAAGGCAAGAACGATTTATGGGTAGTATTCCTGTTGTTCTTTATGACAGGTCTGGCCATTGTTATCTACCTCAATCAGTCACCGTTCCAACCACGGGAACGGGATTATGCTTATGCCGGTTCTTTCTATGCTTTTTCTATATGGATTGGATTAGGTGTATTGGCCATCATAGAAACATTAAAAAAGTATACAGGCGAGACAGTTGCTGCCGGGATAACGGGTGTTGCGGCTCTTATTTTGGTGCCGGGAATAATGGCTGCTGAGAATTGGGATGATCACGACCGTTCGGGTAGATTTACTGCACGTGATCTGGGTGCTAACTATTTGAAGACAGTTAAGCCCGGAGGTGTAATCTTTACCAATGGGGATAATGATACTTTCCCATTATGGTATAATCAGGAAGTAGAGGGGGTACGCACAGATGTAAGGGTTTGTAATTTAAGCTATCTGCAAACCGACTGGTATATCAATCAAATGAAACGTAAGGCTTATGAATCGGAGCCACTTCCTTTTTCGATGACAGAAGAACAATACCGGCAGGGTACTCGGGACATTGTTTATTTGATGGACAATCCGCGGCTTTCCCGTGATTGGATCGGCCTGGAGGAGGGTATTGAATTTATCGCTGATGACAGGCCAGCAACAAAATTACAACAAGCAGATAATGCTGCCTATTTACCCAAAAAGGTAATTCATTACGAGGTAGATAAGGAAGCTGTAATTCGTAATAAAGTTGTGCGGGAAGAGGACTATGATAAAATAGTGGACACAATTACGATTGATCTTTCCGATAAGAATTATGTGACTAAGGATGAAATGATGATTCTTGACCTTCTTGCAACCAATAATTGGGAACGTCCGGTTTATTGGGCAATTACAGTTGGACGAAATAAATATCTGAATCTTCAGGAATATTTTCAGGTAGAGGGGTTTGGATACAGGTTTGTTCCAATTCGTGGCGAAACATCTCCCGACAGGTTAGCATTTGGAACAGTAGCTACCGATATCATGTACGATAATTTGATGAATGAATTTGAGTATGGAAACATGAACGATCCTGATGTATATATTGATGAAAATAATATGCGAATGATGACCAATATTAGGAACAGTTTTAACCGGTTGGCATCAGGTTTAATAGAAGAAGGGAAGCAGGATTCAGCTATTGCTGTTGTTGATCGTGCATTTGAATTAATACCAAATTCTATTGTTCCTTTTGAATACTTTTCCCTGGAACTTGTAAACAGGTATTTTGAAGCCGGAGTACCTGAAAAAGGGAAAGAGATATTTGCTGAAGCTTTAGATACATTCAATGATGAGTTGAGCTATTTCCTTTCATTGGAAAATAAATTTATGAATACACAGTCGGTGAATGAAGAGATTCAGAGGAACCTGTTCTATTTACAATATATGGAACGAACAGCTCGCAATCATGGTGATGCTGAATTGGCAAAGAAAATAGGAGAGGTTATGCAGCATCATTTTGAAACTTATAATTCAATTTAAGAATGAATATTTTGATTATTGGTTCCGGTGGACGGGAACATACAATTGGCTGGAAAGTAAGTCAAAGTAAAAAATTAGATAAGTTGTATTTTGCTCCGGGCAATGCAGGTACAATGGAACTTGGAATCAATTTAGATGTTAATGTCACAGATTTTGAGAATCTTAAAAAAGAAGTTCTTGCAAATAATATTCATTTGGTAGTAGTAGGGCCTGAGGTTCCTTTGGTAGAAGGCATACATGATTATTTTGCCAATGAACCTGAGCTTAAACAAGTTTTGGTAGTGGGGCCAAAGAAAAAAGGAGCTATGCTGGAAGGCAGTAAGGATTTTGCAAAAGAATTTATGGTTCGGCATGGTATCCCAACAGCTAAATATCTTACGGTCACTAATGAAAACATAGAAGAAGGCCTTGAATTCTTAATGACTCTTAAAGCTCCTTATGTTTTGAAGGCAGACGGGCTTGCTGCAGGTAAGGGTGTTTTGATTATCGATAATATTGCTGATGCGGAATATGAGTTAAATCAAATATTAGGGGGTAAATTTGGGAAAGCCGGACAGAAGGTTGTTGTTGAGGAGTTTCTTAAAGGGATTGAGTTGTCAGTTTTTGTTCTTACTGACGGGAACGATTATGTGATTTTACCTGAAGCTAAGGATTATAAAAGGATAGGAGAGGGAGATACCGGATTGAATACCGGTGGAATGGGGGCTGTATCACCTGTGCCTTTTGCAGATAAAGATTATATGGGCCGCATTGAGGACAGAATTATCAAACCTACAATTGAAGGATTAAAATCTGATGGTATAGAATATCAGGGATTCATTTTCTTCGGATTAATAAATGTTGATGGTGACCCTTATGTGATTGAGTACAACGTTCGATTAGGAGATCCGGAGACTGAAGCTGTATTGATGAGGGTAGAGTCTGATCTTGTTGAATTATTTGAAAAAGCAGCCACAAAAAGTTTGGCTAAGGCAACGATAAATATAAGTGAGAAGGCAGCTGTTACTGTTGTTCTGGTGTCAGGTGGGTATCCGGGCAATTATGATAAAGGAAAGAAAATTGATGGCCTGGGTTTAGTTGAATCCAGTATTGTTTTTCATGCAGGAACCCGGCAAATTAATAATAAACTATGCACAGATGGTGGGCGTGTGCTGGCTATCAGTTCAACAGGTGAAACTTTTACTGAAGCTCTGAGAAAGTCGTATGATAATGCGGAACAAGTTGTATTTGAAGGAAAATATTATCGTAAAGATATTGGTTTCGACCTATAACTCATGTTGCTTAATAAGTTTAAATCGAATCATACTTTTAACTTTATATCATTCCCTTTATTGGGAGTGCTTTTTTGGCTAAAACATTTCATAAATCCTGTTTCTTATTCCTTTTCTGCAGAAGAAAAGAATACTTTACTCTTTCGGCCTGTATATAATTTACTTGAAGGATCGCTCTTCCTTCAGAATCTGGTTACTCTGATGCTGATATTGATAATGGCGTTATTACTCTTACTTATCAATAGTAAATACAGCTTTCATCGTAAAAGGACCATGATTACTGCTACTTTATTTGTGATACTGGCAGGGGGTTTGACACCAATTCATGCTTTGCATCCGGTATATTTTGGAGCAGTCTTTTTTGTTCTTGCCCTTAATAGCCTCTTTAGTGCATATGATCAGCCTAAACCCTTTTCTGCGGCATTCGATTCGGGATTTCTACTGGGCATAGCTGTATTGTTTTACTATAGCCTGGTGGTTCTATTTCCTGCTTTTTTTATAGGGATTGGTATATTATCCGGGGATAAAAGATGGAGAGAATATGTTGTTCTATTGATTGGATTTATACTGCCTATATTATTTGGAGCTGGTTATTCCTTTTATTTCGATAAGTTTTCAATGTTTATAGAGAACTTTCATAATGGATTGATGTTTCCTGTCGATACATTTGCAGTTCCCTTATCTGTAAAGGTTTTTACTGTATTAGTTGGGATCATCGTTTTAATTGGTAGTTACAAAATTTTGCGAGCTTATGATTCGATGAAAGTTTCTACGAGAAAGTATTTTATAATATTCTTTTTAATTTTTGTCGGAACTTTGGGAGCATTAATATTTTTACCTGCTGTGTCACATGCTATATTAATAATTATAATTGTGCCTGTGACTTTTTTGATGACCAATTACTTCATGTTCTTAAAGAATAAGTTCTGGGGTGAATTTATGTTTTCCACATTATTATTATTTGTTCTGATTGTTCAAATATTTTCGTGAAAAGTTAGCGATGGATAATCTTAAACCCACACTTGCAATATATGGAATTCAGGATCGGCATGAGAATGAATACCCTCTGTATGTACATGATCATAATATTGCAATTATGAAAGGGGGGAAAGTAGAATATTTTCTTCAACAGGAGAGATTATCAAGGCGAAAAAGGGATAACAGTCTTCATGTTCATCTGAAGGAAATTCTTAAAGATAAGAAACTGCTTCAAGAACAATACGATATGGTGTTTGTGGATAATGTTGTAGGGCGGACTTTTCTTACACAACAGGGGGATGTACGTTTTGAAGCACCATTGGTAGAACAGCTTGCAACAGTTCCGGAGAAAGGAAGGTGCTGGTGGTTTGGTGAAGAAAGAGATGGCTGGACAGTAAATCATGAGCTGGCTCATATATTTACATGTCTTCCTTTTTTTGGCAATTTTAAGGACAACAGCCTGCTGGTTCATTTTGATGGAGGAGCAAGTCTGAGTAATTTCTCAGCTGCAACATATAAGAATGGTAAGTTTGAATGGATTGAATATGGTTGGGATCTTAAGCCTTATAGTTCAATTTATAATGCAAACGCCTTGGTATTTTCAATTGTTGGAGCCAAACTTCCTGAGCAGAATTCAGTTCCCGGGAAGTTTATGGGGTATGCAGGATGGGGCATACCTGATGAGAAAATAAAGATATGGTTAATTAATAACAATCTGTTTCAAAATATCTGGAGCCACAAATCTATATTCTTCAAAAAAGCGTATGATGATTTTGGAGTTGTGCTTAAATCATTTGATCAGAAAAGTGAATTCTTGCAGAACGTGGCTGCATCACTTCAGGAATTATTTATAGATGCGTTACTCGTTAAGATGCAGTCACTTGCGAAGAAAACACATACAAAGAACTTATATTACACCGGTGGGTCTGCATTAAATATAGTTGCAAATACGAGAATAGTAGATTCGGGAATATTTGATGAAGTATATATTCCTCCATGTACCGAGGACAGTGGATTAGCCCTGGGTGCTGCAGCATTTGTTGAATGGATGAAACATGGGAAGGTTCAGATTCATAAACCTTATTTAAATAATTGGAACATTGAGGAATATAATATAACCTATTCAAATGAAGATATTGAGAAGGCAGCAGCATTGATTGCAGATGGTAATATAATTGGAATATGTAATGGCTATGGTGAGGCAGGGCCACGTGCCCTTGGGAACAGAAGTTTATTAGCACTGGCAAATTCAAAAAAACTGACTGCACAGTTAAGTATGCAACTTAAAGGACGCGAATGGTATCGTCCGCTTGCCCCCATTGCACTTGAACAAAATGTAGCGTATTTTACAGGTAAGAAGGTTCATCCATTGGCTAACTTTATGCTATTGGATTTTACAGTTCTACCCCACCTTCAACATGAAATACAGGGTGCGGTTCATGCCGATGGTACTGCACGTTTTCAATCTGTATCAAAGAGTTCCGGTAATGATTTCATGTATCATTTACTTACATTGCTAAATGAGAAGTATGGAATTAAAGCCCTGATTAATACCTCTTTTAACCAGAAGAATGAACCTATTGTACACACCTATGAGGATGCATATAATGCAGCAAGAAATATGGGGATTATAGCATTCATTTTTAATGGGAAATTGATTCATCTATAATAATTTGGTTTCTATAATTGTAGACAGGTGTTGAGTTTCTATGTAGAATTGCAACCATTAGACAGGTTCAATTTGAATATGTATTTTTGCAGAATATTTTTAACAACACATGGCACTAATATTAAACATTGAAACATCTACTGAAGTTTGTTCAGTTAATTTGTCAAGGGATGGTGAATTACTTGTTGAGAGAGAAAGTTTTGAAGGATTGAATCACTCACAGATGCTGACAGTTTATATTGAAGAACTTTATAAAGAATTGGGGCTTGCACCAAAGGATACAGATGCTGTAGCTGTAAGCAAAGGCCCCGGATCATACACAGGGTTACGGATTGGGGTGTCGGTTGCAAAAGGTTTGTGCTATTCACTTAATATTCCACTCATTGCAATAGGAACTTTAGATGCTATGGGGAGCTATGCTGCTTTGAACAAAAACTCTTATTATAATGCAGATGATGATAATCTAATGTTCTGTCCGATGATTGATGCAAGGCGGATGGAAGTCTATACTGCTGTATATAATAACAAAGGAGAAATAGTAAGCCCGGTCACAGCCAAGATTATTGATGAAAATTCATTTTCCTCGATGCTCAAACAAAAAAAGATTTTATTTTTTGGTAACGGGGCAGGCAAATGTCAGACTATTATAAATCATACTAATGCTTTGTTTTTTGGACCTGAAAAGGCTTCGGCACGATTTATGATTAATTATGCTGAAGAAAAGTTCAATAATAAGGATTGGGAAGATGTTGCTTATTTTGAGCCTTTTTATTTAAAAGACTTTATTGCAACAAAGCCAGTTAAAAATAAATACAAATGAAAAAAATAGTTATAGCAGTAATATTTATACTTTCAATTGTTCATGTTTCGGTAGCCGCACAAGAGAAAATCCGATTCGATTTAAAATTTGGATTCATTAAGGGCGGGGAAGCCCGTCTCATAATATCAGATACCATCTGGAATGATGTAAAAGCCAGACATTTCTACATCGAAGGCCGTACAACCGGCTTTACAGATAAGCTTTTTGGAGTGAATGATGTTTATGAGACAATTGTTGATTATGACACAGGACTTCCCTTAAAATCGATACGAAATATAAAGGAAGGGAGATATAAATGGTATAACGAAACAATGTTTCATCATCAAATTGATTCCATTCATAGCCAGAAATCGGGATGGAGGGCGGTACCTGAGGACTTGCTTGATATAGTATCAGTCTTCTTTTATTTCATCAATAATTATTTGGAAGATGGAATTCAGCAAGGATTAGAAGTAACCTTTCCAACTTATCATGGTGATGATATAAATGATGTTACTGTTAAATATATGGGAGATCAGGTAATAGAAACAAATAATGGTAATGTTGATTGTTACATACTTGCACCTGTAGTAGATAAAGGAAAAGTACTGAAACGTTCCGATGGATTAAAGTTTTTTGTTTCAAAAGATACAAAGCTGCCAATTCTCCTGGAATTTGATATGAGGGTAGGAGCTTTGCGTGCTGAAATGCAGAGTTATCATGTGGATGGAAAAGAGCATGTATTTCGTTAAACTATTTTTCCTTGTTCTAAAGCGTTGCGAATGACTTGATATTTAATGGATTTATTTATTTTTGCACCTTTAAATGTTAAAATAAGAATTCATGGCTACGACAGCAGATTTTAGAAACGGGATGTGCCTGTTATTTAAGGATGATATTTATACGATTGTTCAATTCCTACATGTAAAACCAGGAAAAGGTCCGGCTTTCGTTCGGACTAAGCTTAAAAATGTTAAAACCGGAAGAGTTATAGAAAACACCTTCAACTCAGGGGTAAAAGTTGATGAGGTAAGAGTGGAAAGAAGGCCATATCAATATCTTTATAAAGATGATATGGGCTTTAACTTTATGAATACAGAAACTTTTGAGCAGATTTCCATACCAGAAACTATGATTGAGAATTCTGATTTGATGAAAGAGGGGCAGATTATTGAAATTCAGTTTCACAGTGAAACAGAGACTCCATTAACAGCTGAAATGCCTGCTTTTGTTGAACTTCAGGTTACTCAAACTATTGAAGGTGAAAAAGGCAACACTGCAAGCTCTACTGCTCTTAAACCCGCTACATTAGAGACAGGTGCTGAAGTAATGGTGCCTATGTTCATAAATGAGGGGGAAGTTATTAAGATAGATACTCGGGAGCGGTCATACAGTGAAAGAGTAAAGAACTAACTTACATTCAATATATAATAACATCCGGCAAATATTTGCACCGGATGTTATTTTCATGATAAACTCATGCTGCATTGTAACTTTACCTTTTGAGAAAAAAAATCAATGTACTGAGTTAATCATTATTTTTTTGGGTTAAAATTGTTCACACTGGCATTTTTAGCAAAAAGACAAGCCCGAAGTTTAAAACCCCGGGTTCATCCTGTTTTTATTCTAATCAAAACGTGAACGTATTATTCCCCTCTGACGGCAGCTACTCCAGGTAATGTTTTTCCTTCTAAATATTCGAGTAAAGCACCACCTGCAGTAGAGATATAAGACATTTTGTCGGCCATGTTGTATTTGTTAACACAGGCAACAGAATCACCTCCTCCTACTAAAGAGAAAGCACCCTTACTTGTGGCTTCCATAATTGCTTCACCAACGGCAATAGAACCTTTCGCGAACTTATCCATTTCAAACACGCCAACAGGCCCGTTCCAAAGGATAGTGGCAGAATTTTTAATTACATCTTTAAATTTTTCTATACTTTCAGGACCAGCATCCAGTCCTTGCCATCCTTCAGGAATTTCATTGGCTTTTACGATCTTTGTATTTGCATTTTCATTGAAATCATCGGCAGCAAGTACATCGGTAGCCATAATGAGTTTGACACCTTTTTCTTTTGCCAGCTTTTCAATATTTCTTGCTGTATCGAGAAAGTCAGTTTCACAAATAGAATCACCAACTTCACCACCATTAGCTTTAACAAAGGTATAAGTCATACCACCACCCAGAATCAGATTATCAACTTTATCGAGCAGGTTCTCAATAATTGTAATTTTGGTAGAAACCTTAGCTCCTCCCATTATTGCTGTAAGGGGCCTGCTTGGATTTTTAACCACCTTGTCGAGGCTTTCAACTTCACTTTCAATAAGATATCCAAACATTTTATCATTTGGGAAGAATTTGGCAATTACTGCCGTTGATGCATGTGCACGATGAGCTGTTCCAAAAGCATCATTTATCCAGCAGTCTCCATTTTCAGCAAGTTGTCTTGCAAACTCTTCATCACCTTTTTCTTCACCCTTATGGAAACGAAGGTTTTCCAATAGCAGTACTTCTCCCGGCTGAAGGTTTTGGCACATTTGTTTAACCTCTTCACCAATACAGTCAGGTGCAAGTTTCACTTCTTTTCCAACTAGCTTGCTCAGATGCCCGACCAAATGCTTCATTGAAAATTTATCTTCAGGTCCTGATTTAGGGCGGCCAAAATGGGACATGATTACAGGAGAACCTCCATCTTCCATCACCTTTTTAATGGTTGAAAGGGCAGCTGTCATACGACTATCGTCGGTTATCTCAAACTTTTCGTTCAGCGGAACATTAAAGTCAACACGGATAAGCGCTTTTTTCCCTTTGAAATCGTAGTTGTGAATTGTTTGCATTGTAAATGTTTTAAATATTTTCTTGAATTTAAATCAAAGATAAAAAATTAATTTCGCACGAAACAGCCTCTTTTTCTGCAAGGGATAATTTAATGTTGATGTAAAGTAAGCTATCTGTTCAAATTTATAGAGAACTAGCTGGTTATAGAAGGAATAGATAGTAATTCGCATTACCAGAGATGTTTGTTTGTTATTATGGGATTTGAAATAATAAATACTCACTTAGTACAAGTAAAGGATAGAAATAAATTTCTTCCCGACAGGAAATTCTTTATTTTTGGCCTATGTTTTTTAAGGATGTAGTTGGTCAGGATAATATAAAGGTGCGGCTTACGCGTGCAGTAAATGAACAGCGTATTAGTCATGCGCTATTGTTTTCAGGCCCTGAGGGGACGGGGAAACTGGCATTAGCAATTGCTTTTGCCCAATATGTTTCGTGTCGTAACAGGGGAGAAACTGATTCATGCGGTACTTGTCCCTCCTGTCGTAAGTATCAAAAACTTGCGCATCCTGATTTGCATTTTTCATTTCCGGTTTTCCCCTTAAAATCAGGCCATAAAGCTATTTCAGATGATTTTATTGCAAAATGGCGGGAGAGGGTTTTTGCGTCACCTTATTTTAATTTAAGTCAGTGGCTGGCATTTGTTGATAATGAAAATGCACAGGGAATGATTTATGAAAAGGAAAGTGATACCATTACACGTAAACTAAGTCTTAAATCATTTGAATCGGAATACAAGGTAATGATTATATGGCTTGCAGAGAAGATGAACCTTACCTGTTCGAATAAGCTTTTAAAGTTAATTGAAGAACCTCCTGCTAAAACCTTGTTTTTATTAATCACTGAAGACGAAGAAGCATTAATTTCTACCATCCGTTCGCGTACACAGCTCATTCAGGTTCCATTAATTGACAATGATTCGATGAGGAATCATTTAAAAGGAAAACATGACTTCCCTGATGACAAGATTGAGGACTTGATTCGTTTGGCAAATGGTAATTATATAAAGTTACAAGAGCACCTGAGTCCTGACGACGATACTCAGTATTTTTTAAATAAATTTCAGGAAATGATGCGTCTGGCATATACCAGACGGATATTTGAACTTATCCAATGGGCTGAAGAGATGGCTTCTTTGGGACGCGACAGACAAAAAGCATTCTTTAGTTTTGCTTTACGCATGGTGCGAGAGTATTTTATTATGAATTTTAATAAATCTTCGTTGAATTATCTTAATGATGTTGAAAAAGATTGGGGAACAAAGTTTGCCCCTTTTATCAACGAAAGAAATATTATTCCTATTTCTAAAGAATTTGAACAAAGTATTAAACACATCTCATGGAACGGGAATGCAAAAATTATATTTCTTGATAGTGCTCTTCGTATTGTCAGGCTTATAAAGCGATAAGTATACGATTATTGTTTTGTAAGTCAATATTTTTAGAAAATTATACTGCGTTAGATCACCTTTTCCTGTTAAAAGTGTTCTAATTGGTTATTATCTTTATTTTTGTCATAGGAAATGCTTAAGATCAGAACTATTATCTGGTTTTGCATTGAACAGGATGTTTATGGAGAATGATTACACAATTGACAGAGGGATTTGCTCTTGCAGTTATGGCAGCTGCGACAAGCTTCACGTTACCGATTGGCTAAATGACATAACCGGAAATGGAGCCTTTGATATAGTTGAAGTACGGTTTAAGAATACACGCAAAGATTTCTATCGTAATGTAAATCAACTTAAGCTTAATCCTGGTGATTTGGTTGCAGTGGAAGCAAGTCCGGGGCACGATTTAGGTATTGTTTCTCTTACCGGTGAACTTGTAGCAGAGCAGATTAAGAAGTATAAAGCTACTGTCGTGAATGGCGAACTGCGAAAAATATACCGTCTTGCCAGGCAAATGGATATTGATAAATGGAGAGAAGCCATTGCTCTGGAATACGAAACGATGATCCAGTCCCGAAAAATCACCAAAGATCTTAATCTTGATATGAAGATTGGTGATGTAGAATATCAGGGGGATCGCACAAAAGCTATATTTTATTATATAGCTGATGGCAGGGTAGATTTTAGGCAACTTATCAGGGTACTTGCAGAAACCTTCCACATAAGGGTTGAAATGAAACAAATAGGGGCACGACAAGAAGCCGGCAGGATAGGTGGAATAGGCCCTTGTGGTCGTGAATTGTGTTGCTGCACCTGGATTACCAATTTTGTTTCTGTTACAACTAACTCAGCACGTTATC
>DASRQG010000188.1:0-6985 GCA_035645995.1 Mariniphaga sp.
AACTGGACTTTACCTTTAATATTGCAAAACAAAGGGACATCAAAGTTGCTATCAGCAATACTTTTGGTTTTGGGGGCCATAATGCTACTGTGGTATTTAAAAAAATCTAAGACTTAGTGGTTAGAAGAATTGCACAACGAATAAAACTCTTTTCGTCACCGCGAAAGGAGTTTTATTTATTTTTAAAAGAACTTTTAGGATTCTACCCTAATAATCTAAAACTTTACGATCTGGCTTTTATACACAGATCAGCCTCTGTCCGTGATTCACAAGGAAAAATGATCAATAATGAAAGGCTTGAATTTTTAGGTGATGCTATACTGGGAGCAATTATCGCTGACTTCCTTTACAATCGTTTTCCACAACAGGATGAGGGTTTTCTTACCAAAAACCGTTCTAAACTGGTGAACAGAAATTTTCTTACAAGGTTAACTTTTGACATGGGCCTGCATGTCTTCATAGATACAAACACCACTAAAAACATCGATAAAAGTCATATCTATGGTGACGCCCTTGAGGCATTAATCGGAGCTATTTATCTGGATACAAATTATCATACTACAAAGTTCTTTGTGACCAAACGTATTCTCTCCCAGTTTGTGAACATGAACGAGATAGAACAAAAAGATACGAACTTTAAAAGCCAGCTTATAGAGTGGAGCCAGAAGAATAAAAAAGAATTAAAGTTTGAGACAATCGAAGAACATTTATCCGACAAAACAAAACAACCAAAGTTTATTGCAACAGTATTGATTGATCAGCTTGAATTGGGTCGGGGTATCGGTACCTCAAAAAAGGAGGCACATCAAAATGCTGCCCGCGAAACATTAAAAAAGCTCGGTAGTTGACAATAGGAAACTTTCAATTTATACCAGGCAATTTTGTTATATTTGCAGCCCATCAACAATTTCTAATGAACGTCTTATTCATTTTTGCACTTGGATTTTTATCGCAAGTACTTTTCTTTGCCCGCAATATTGCCCAATGGTTTCTGTCTGAAAAACAAGGAGCCGTAGTCTCTCCTGCAATATATTGGCAAATAAGTCTCGCAGCTTCCATTCTTATGCTTACTTACGGAATCTTGCGAAATGATTTTGCAATCGTTCTGGGTCAGTTTATAGTATACCTAATCTATATCAGGAATCTTCAGCTCAAAAAAGTTTGGAAAATTATGCACCCTCTGGTACAAATACTTGCATTGATTATTCCGGTTACTTTTATTGTATGGCTTTTATACGGAGAGCAATACAGCTTCTATTCCTTATTAAACAATGATGAAGTACCTTTAAACCTGATGCTGTTTGGCTCAGCAGGCCAAATTATTTTCACCCTTCGGTTTGTATATCAGTGGTTATATTCTGAAAAAAGAAACGAATCATTCCTGCCCATTGGCTTTTGGATCATCAGTACTATTGGATCTTTAATGATATTCAGTTATGCAATATACCGGCTCGATCCTGTATTATTTGCAGCACACAGCCTCGGCCTGTTTATATACATCAGAAACATTCTATTATATTTTGGCGGAAAGAGTTTATTCTCACGGTTTGAAAAAATTCCATTTTTGCAAAAAATAATTTCAGGAATATACGATAAACTAAATTAGTAATTCTATCTTCCGGAATCAATTTAGGTAATGACCTGTCTATTATAATTCAAAATAGCTGTGTAACCCATCTTTTAATATCCAAGCCCCATTGAAAAGAAGTCGCAGGTTTTGTTAATTTTGCAATGATGCCGGAAACTAAAAAATACATGAATCGTGAAGGGTGGTTATCCATTCTAGGAAACACCGCTCTTTTTGGCTTAAAATACTGGGCAGGGATTGCCACAGGTTCACTGGCACTGATTGCAGATGCATGGCATACTTTGTCGGATACCATCTCCTCCATTATTGTTTTAATAGGAGGTAAAATTTCAAGAAAACCTGCCGACCAGGAACATCCTTTCGGACATGGCCGGGCAGAACATATTGCTACCATAATAATTGCACTTATATTGGCAGTTATCGCTTTTGATTTTATCATTGGTGCTATCGAAAAGCTGTCATCACGTGAGGCAACCGTTTTTGGAAAACTGGCATGGACAGCAACGATCATTTCTATTATTGCAAAAGAAGCATTGGCACAATACGCATTCTATGCCGGGAAAAAAACTAACTCCTCTATTTTAAAAGCTGACGGATGGCACCATCGTTCTGATGCACTCTCATCTGTTGTCATTTTAATAGGTATTGCTTTAGGTAGTAAAGTATGGTGGATGGATGCAGTTCTGGGATTTGTGGTAGCAGTAATGATTGGATGGGCAAGTTACAAAATATTAGCAGCAGAAATCAAATCGCTATTGGGTGAAAGTCCATCACAGGAACTGTTAGAGTCTATCCATACGAAAACTCAAAGGGAGTTCACACAACCGTTACATCTCCATCATGTCCACATACATAATTATGGCAGGCACACAGAGTTAAGTTGTCATATAAAACTACCCGGTGCTATGTCGCTCGATGAGGTACATGATATTTGTACCCGAGTTGAAGAGATTATTATGGACGAATTTGGATTTGTAACAACCGTACATGCCGAACCATTAGCCTGACATGGCCACCTCAAAACCAAATTAAGGCAATTCATAAATTTTAAGATTCCGGAAATGAATTTCAGCGCCTTCAGCTTCCAGACAGATATATCCTTTCTTCTGTGATGACTTACTGATACCATTTACAAATTTACCATTCACAGAAAGTTTAATGGTTCCGTCGATACATACAACATCATAAGTATTCCATTCTCCCTTTCCTTTACATCTGTTCTCCACCGACTTACTGCGAGCCCCGCGTGGATTATCAGGCACCACTTCCACGCCTCCAACGCCAAACAATTCACCATGTACATACGCAATGGGAGGTTTTACCCCATCACGCATGTTTTGGTTGACCCAATCAAGTTCAAGCATCTGCACCTCTACGCCGTCGGGTAGTCTGTTTCTTCCCGGCTCGGCCTTACTCCATACAAAAGTTCCCGAATTTCCACCAGCTTCCATATGCCTCCATTCGATGTGCATGATAAAATTTTCATACTCCTTTTCGCTCCGGATAACGCCAATAGGATTCCCACTACACACAAGCAGATTGCCATCTACTTTCCAGGTTTCAGGCTCAGTATTCACCTGAAGCCACTTAATAGCTTGACCCTTACCGGGCTTCTTATCCAAAACCTGCTGCCATTGAGTTTCTGTTCCGAACTTAGCCACCAGCTCCTGTGAATTACCACTAAAACTGTTTATAATCAGCAATATAGTCAACAAAAAGGAAACAATAAATTTATTCATGCGATGCAAGCATTATTGGTTTTTAAATTTTCTAACAAATATTCCTGAACGTCCTTTCTAAACAGCAGGAGTTGCAGGTACACCGGCCCGTGGGAATTCTTCAGGTATTCCGGGTACAGGGCCGAAAACATAGGTTTTGGGGCCAAGATACAGATCGGAATTCAACATTTCTTCCCAGGTAACATCTTTTCCTGTATAAGCAGATATTCTGCCCATAATTGTAACGAGCGTTGAATTCACCTGTGCTTCGGCATCACTGATACGGTTACCGGTACGAATAGCCGTAACCAGGTTGATATGCTCCTGCACGAATGGATTGGTAACTTTCCATTCTGATGTTGTATCTCCTTCTTCTGGGTGTGGATATTCCCAAACCAGATTGCCTTTCAAATCATATATTTTACCGGCAGCATTCGCATATCCTTTGGTGCCATTAATTTGTTCCACTTTTTTATTGGTACACCCGTTAATCTGGCGGGCAGCACAATGTGTACGCAGGCCATTTTCATATTCATATTCAATACTGAAGAAATCGTACTGATCACCGGTAACCCTTCTTTGACGGCCACCCCAACCTACGGCCTTCACCGGATTCTGCCCGATGTGCCAGTTCATAACGTCAATCTCATGGATAAACTGCTCGGTAATATGATCCCCCGACAGCCAACAGAAATTTACCCAGTTACGCAACATGTATTCCATATCGGTCCACTCCGGTTGTCTTGAACGATACCAAAGAGCACCTCCGTTACGGATTATGTTGGCACCTGTAATTTCACCGATCTCGCCGTTAGCAACTCTCCGTTGAGTTTCCATATAATCTTTTTGAACACGACGGATTGTACCGCTTACCATAGATAAACCAATGGCATCAGCTTTCTTGGCAGAAGCCATTACGGAACGGGCACCAACGGGGTCAACTGCAATTGGTTTTTCCATGAAAATATGTTTCCGGCCATTCACTGCAGCCTCAACATGAGCAGGCCTGAAATGAGGAGGTGTACATAATAAAACCAAATCAACACCCGAATCAATCACTTTTTGATAGCTGTCGAAACCAATAAAGCAGTTCTCATCAGCTATCTCTACGTTCTTCTGTTCTTTTAATTTAGCTCTGCAATTATCAAGTTTATCCTGGAATACATCACCCAGAGCAGTAATTTGCAAATTAGGCCCGGCATCCAGGAAATTAAGTGCAGCACCTGTACCGCGCCCGCCACAACCGATTAAACCTGCCTTAATTACTTTCCCGTCAGGAGCCTGATCCAGTAATTCAGGAAGTTGTTTTTCCTCTTTCTTTGCGGTAGAAGTTGAACAAGATGTAATAATTCCTGTAACTCCAATAGCCCCCAAAGCTGTCTTAGTAATGAAATTCCGGCGGTCAATTCCAGATTTTATTTTCATTTTATTAAAATTTTAAGTTGTCAATGGTAGAAATCGATAAAAGTAAAAGAAAAAGAAAACTTAATTTGATAGGCTTTATCCCCCTTACTCACATCATTCTGAATTTTTTTTAATCACATTCTTTATTGTCGTGGCTAATTTATTAAATAACTCTATGTAATAAAATTAATTTGAGAACTTTTGAATATTTTTTTTAATATTACACAGCTTTTGATTAAAATCAGGGATATCCATTTATTATTATGCCTTTGTCATCATTAAAATTAGATAGTTTTATAGAAATCTTTATAGTTGAAAAGAAATGACAATGAAAAACCTTTCATCCTGGAAATATTGTAGTCCGGAAACTTCAGGATTCCATGAAGTAGTATCACCCGACAATTCAGCATGTAAAACTACCTGGGCTTTTCGTTTGAACTTGGAGAAAAACGAAACACACATTTTAACACATGAGGCTCTTGAATTAAATGGAGTTGTAATTTCAGGTAGAGCTATATTGGTATTTAATGGAAACAAGTACTTCCTGGAAGAAAGGGATGCTTTTTATTTACCTGCCAAAGAAACAGCTAAAATCTCCACCGACAGTCGTTTAATCATGTTTTTTGGAGGAGCACCATATCATGATATGGGAAAGTTTTTTGTCAGAAAATATGATTTGAGCCTTCCAGTCGGGGACATACATCAGATTCACGGCAAGTCACCGTGGCAAAGAGAAGTATTTATGACTGTAGCCCAACAGGATGAAGCATCACGTCTGATCTGCGGAGTTACTGAAGGAGAACCCGGACAATGGACCAGCTGGCCTCCCCATCAACACACTGCCGATCTGGAGGAAATATATTGTTATTTTAATATTCCGAAACCGCAATTCGCATTGCATCTGGCGTCACGATTTCCCGGACAAATTGAAGAAGTTTTTACCGTATCAACGGGTGATTTTGTCATTATCCCTGAAGGCTATCATCCAACTTGCGGCATGCCCGGTGTAAGAAGTTGTTATTTCTGGATCATGGCTGCCCATCAACTAACAGGCAGAAGGTATGACCTGGCCGTAAACGATCCCAACTATGGATAATTGTCAAAATTGTAATTCTATTCTGTTCATACAATAAGATCAACTAATTGAAAAGTTAGCAGAGAATTTTTATAATCGTCATACATTTATCCCGGTCATGCTATTAATTCTACCTTGTTGCCATCAGGGTCGAGTATTATGCTTTCATAATACCCGTCGCCGGTTGTACGTGGCTCACCTACTACCTTATAACCATCAGCCCGTATAACTTCCGTTAATTTATCTACTGCATTCCTGCTTCCCAGCTTGATAGCCAGATGCGCATATCCTACATAATGTTTTGCCGGATCATTTTTCGATTTTCCAACATTAGCTATCTCCATAATCTCAATACGGCATTCACCTTCAAAGATCAAAAAGTAGGATCTGAATTCTTTTGAATGGTTATAATATATTTCAGTGGAGGTTATATCAAAATAATGAAGGTAAAAATCATGCAATCTCTCCAGATTGTAAGTCCATAAGGCAATATGATCAATTTTCATAGTTAATCAATGTTTTTGACAGGTTGTTTAGAATCTTAACTCGGTGATATCCTCTCTTTAAAACCTCAGGAAAACAAATTCGTTTCATCGATTTTAAATTATTAAAAGTACGGATTAAATCCGCATGATGAATTTTCATCCTTATTTATTAACTAACGAATCAGGCTCGTTTCAGTTCATCTAATTTTATGATACAAATTTAGAGTAAAAAATAATCGGGTTTGGCAGGCAGCTAATTAGTTTTAAAATTTATTTTCTTCATACTATTGGCCTTTGAAATACCAGCAGCCTTCCCTGAATTTATAGCCGGTAATACTGTTGTCCGGAAAAAATTTCATTTAGACGAAACAATTGATTCAAATTATGTTTCCTGCTGAAAATAAGCAAATTATGATTAATGGTTAAAACAGTATTTGCTCTTCAATCTAGCCTAAAGGTTTAAGCCTGAGGATATAAATACACTAAAAACCTGGTTTTTAGCCAATAGTTAACATTTATACCGCACACTACTGAGCCAAATATTTACTTTTAGACTCCCGGGAATTAAAATTCTAAGGATTTTCAACTAAGAATTTTGTTATGAACATAAATCTCCCATAGTAAAACCTGATTAGCTAATATATTGTTACTTTTACCGCTCTATTTTTTGGTAAGGATTTTGACAAGTAAAGTCAATAACGATTTTGAATATGAT
>DASRQG010000189.1:0-3138 GCA_035645995.1 Mariniphaga sp.
GTGGTAATTGAAAAAGAAGACAATGTTTTCCCAATGGTTCCGTCTGGAGCTTCTGTTTCAGATGTTATGCTGGAACCTTGAAAAACAGAATTTGAAGATTTCGATTAGCTAGTTAATGCATTAAAAACAAAAAGATGAAACAGGAATATATAATAACCGTTTATTCTGAGAACCATATAGGGTTGCTAACCCGTATCACACTCGTTTTTACACGACGGAAAGTGAACATCGAAAGTTTGACTGTCTCTGAATCAGCAGTAAGTGGTGTGTATAAATTTACCATCGTAATTAACACGACACAGGAACAAATAATAAAAATTGTGGGTCAGATCGAGAAACTCATCGATGTACTGAAAGCATTTTACCACACCAATGATGAAATGATTTATCAGGAGGTGGCTCTTTACAAAGTTCCCACAGAAGCAATTTACGACAATGACACCATTGAGCGGCTCGTTCGAAATTCAGGAGCACGTATATTGGAGATAACCAGGGAGTATACGGTAATAGAAAAAACCGGGCATAAAGAAGAGACTCAGGCTTTATTTGAGGAATTAAACAAAACTAAAGTGATGCAGTTTATACGTTCGGGAAGAGTGGCTATAACGCGTGACCCTATTGAAAGGCTCTCAGAATTCCTGAAAGAACGTGATGCACTACTTGAAAGTTTGGATTAAAAAACTGTAAGGAAAACATAAAGGATTTCAATTTTCAATTAAAACAAATATAAATTTGATAAATTTGTATTCTTCAATAAAAATTCATTAAGATTCAAAACTATAAACAATAATTATGGCACAAATTAACTTTGGCGAAGTAACAGAGAAAGTAGTTCTTCGCGAAGAATTTTCAGTTGAAAAAGCACGTGAGGTATTAAAAGATGAAATTATAGCCATCATAGGTTATGGAGTACAAGGCCCGGCTCAGGCTCTTAACA
Organism: Mariniphaga sp.; assembly: GCA_035645995.1. Taxonomy (GTDB): domain Bacteria; phylum Bacteroidota; class Bacteroidia; order Bacteroidales; family Prolixibacteraceae; genus Mariniphaga. Next base: position 938 of record DASRQG010000189.1, read on the forward strand.
TGAAAGACAACGGGTTCAAGGTAATTATTGGGCAGGCACCGGAGTTCAAGGAAGATTGGGACAAAGCAATCCGTGATGGTTTCGTGCCGGGTGAAACATTATTCCCTGTAGAGGAAGCAGCACGTTTGGGTACCGTAATTCAATATCTGGTTTCGGATGCAGCACAACGTTTGATATGGCCAAAAATTGAGCCTTGCCTGAAAGAAGGAGATGCACTTTATTTCTCACATGGCTTTTCAATTACCTATAAAGAACAAACAGGAGTTATTCCTCCAGATTTCGTAGATGTTATCCTGGTAGCTCCCAAAGGTTCAGGTGCCAGTGTAAGAACAAATTTCCTTGCAGGAAACGGTATTAATTCAAGCTATGCTGTATTCCAGGATTACACAGGCCGTGCAGAAGAACGTGCATTGGCTTTGGGTATAGCAATCGGATCGGGTTACCTCTTTCCTACTACCTTCGAAAATGAGGTATATTCAGACTTAACAGGTGAACGTGGAGTTCTGATGGGCGCATTAGCCGGAATTATTGAAGCACAGTACAAAGTATTGCGCGACAATGGACACAGCCCTTCTGAAGCTTTCAATGAAACAGTTGAGGAACTTACACAGAGTCTGATCCGATTGGTTGATCAAAATGGAATGGACTGGATGTATGCTAACTGTAGTGCTACTGCACAACGTGGTGCCCTCGACTGGCGCCATAAATTCCGTGAAGCTACACTTCCTGTATTTAATGATCTTTATGAAAGTGTAAAAACCGGAGCAGAAACTAAAAGAGTTCTGGATTCTACATCAAGTTCTGATTACAAAACCAGCCTTAATGCTGAGTTGAAGGAAATGAGAGAATCTGAATTGTGGCAAGCTGGTGCTGCGGTTAGAAAATTAAGACCGGGGAATTAAACTGTCAATTTATATACTTCTATACCTGTTCATTTTTCTATGAGCAGGTATTTTTTTTTGGTGCCAATTACATTTCAGTTAAATCAAAAACTCCGACCATAATTCTCCTGCATAAAACACTTGTTATCACTCACTAATTTCATTTAATAGCTTCTTTCTTAACCTCCGGAGGTAATAAAGCAAAGTTTGTAAAATGAACATTGAGCCATATTCATTATACCTCATTAAAACTGTCTGACAGCACAATTGAAAATTGTCTTAAATTTGCATCCGGTAAGGAAATGCCCATGAAGTCACAAATATTTTTAATACTATTGCTGTTTATGATTCAAGCATGTAAAAACGTCGATAAAAATTCGCCTGAATTCTGGTCCGAAGAAGAATTAACGGCCTGGTTTCAGGAATACAAATGGAAGCATAATTTTATGGCTAAGCCAGATTCAAGCATCAATATAAAAGAATTTGCCATCAGATACCACAGAAATCCTGAACGCTGGGAAAAAGCTTTTACTTTTTTAGCTCAGGAAAATCTGAAAAACCTTAAAACAGGGCGATATGAATTGGATAGCACCAACTTGTTTGTAAATATTGAGGAATATAATCCCAAAAAAGTTGAAGAAGCACAATATGAAGCACATCGCAGATATGCCGATATACAATATGTTGTATCGGGAAAAGAGCTGATTAGTGTAATTCCAATTGATCAGACGGTTATTACCACTGCTTACGAAGAGGAAAAGGATATCCTGTTTCTGGCTGCTGCTATAGAGAACAACCGTCTTGCAACCCCTGAACAATTCTTCATATTCTTTCCCAATGATGCCCATCGGCCTTCTGTTAGAACAGAAGACAGTACGTTGGTAAGAAAAGTTGTGGTAAAAGTAAAATTAGATTGATACCAATCTTTTCTGATTCTCCGGAATATAATACAACTTAATTTCAGGAATTCCATCAAAGTACCTTTACTTTTTTCACTCCAAATTCACCTTGAAATATATGAGGTACCGGAATTAAATTACGTGTAAATATGAATTCCAAAAAATTTAAGAAACTTGTAAAAATATCTTATTGTCGGAAGTAATAATTATTTAAGAAAATCCTCTCTAACCGGATTGAAGTTGTCAATAAGTCGGACTTCTTTGGTAAGTAATTGGATGGCATGCTTTTTTCCTGACGGAACAGCAAACATATCTCCTTCTTTCAAGTGCTGATTCGTCTCACCTTCACAATAAAATATTATTTCACCTTTTGCCACATATGATGTTTGCTCATGAGGATGTGAATGAGGAGGCTCAAGCT
>DASRQG010000190.1:0-3246 GCA_035645995.1 Mariniphaga sp.
AGAAGCTTTCACCTGTATACTTTTGGCATCAATAAAAGGAGATAATTTTCCAAACTTTAGCGTGAATATACCCGATGAAAGATCAACAGACTTTTTTCGAGTTACCTGAGCTTTATCAAAAAAAACAGTTACCTGATCAACTTTCGTTTCTATCTCTTCAACCTCCGGTTCCTGTGAATACACATTGCTGAAAATCAGGGTTAGCAGGAAAATGTGAATTAATTTCATGTTTAATTTATCGTTTAAAGTTGTTTCATGAGAGAATCAGGTTAAACTAATCTTCTTTCAAGTGGCAAAATAGCCTTTCCCGTGTCAATACTTTATAGTTCTGCCACTATGAATATCAATGTCAAATAAAATAAACTCAGTATCAGATGTATAGACTTCAGTGCAGATTCATAAGGGTAGATAAGGCATATCGGATTATGAATAGCAATTTTTGGCAATACATTCTGTTTTAGAATTTATTGGCAACTAAGTTAACAAAGTTCGCTGTATGATAAAATATCAATAGGATATAAAATTTATAAAAGGCGTGACAAAATTTGATTGAAAGATATCCGGTTTCACTTCTAATGTACTGGATAAGTAACTCCCCAAAGGAATGGCTTCAGACCAGACTCAGGCAGTATTATCTCCATCCAAAATGGAGGTTCTAATGAAGAACTCATAGAAAGATTTCATAGATCAGGAACCGCAAGCACCAGATAGTATATAAGTCTCAGAGGTTAAAACCTGTAACTGAACCCTACACCCAACACTTGCTTCAACTGGATACGACGTCCGATATTCCCGAATTCATCCAATGGAACTAATATATCGTGGTCATAAATCATGTTCGTCTTTATTAAAGCCGACATAAAATCATTAATCTTCATATTTAAAGACACATCCCAGTTCACATCAACATGCTGAGGGTTATCTAAATAATTAGAAAATAACGATAAAGTTGTTAATAAATCAACATTTGGCAAAATGGCAGCTTTATATTCACCTTTAAAAGTAGCTCCCAATTCTGCACGAAATGTTTCTCCAGGGTCAACACCAAAAGCACCAACATTAGAAAGAGAATCGTCTGTTACAAAAGTAAACTTTCCCGAAAGTGGTGTTATGAAAAGGGATAATTTCTCAGTAGGCCTGTAATCAAGTCCCGATGCTAATGTGATATAAGCAGGAGAAAAGAAATCGGATATCTTGTTAGTAGTATTAGGATAATTATATCCAGGCGTAAACTGAGTAAGAAAATTCACAAAACTGGAATAAAGCAACTTTTCAGAATTTAGTTCTATTCCTAGTTTGGAATTAAGTTCCAGTTTGTCCTCATTCTTAGTAACCTCGTCTGCTTCTTCCTTCATTAATCCATATCCGGCTTTGATTGTGTTATCCCATTCCAACCGGTTTTTCTTATAAAGTGCGTTATAATCGAAGTTAGCTATTCCTGCTACAGAGCTTTTCCCTCCACCTACCCAATTCGATAGCGAAACCTGACTTAAGTTTAAAGATGCCTGGCCAAGGGTAGTCCAATAGGTTGTATCCTTTACACTTTGTCCGGATACCTGTGCCTGGAAAAAGACAATCAGTCCCAATAACACAAAATACTTCATGGGTGAATTTATTTTCATGACAGATGTTTTAAGATTGTTAATTTGATTTTTATTTATGTATTTGTTACACAGATTAAAGATATGAAATAAAAGGAATCGGTTTAAAGATTGTTGATCAATAAAATTGAATTTTGATAACATGATCACATAACGAATTCAGGGAGATTAATTACTCAAAAAGTATTGCAAAAATCATTATATCCTAAAAGTGATAAGTATTCTAATCAATGTTGCTTTTGCTTGAGGTATCCTTTGCCAAATACAGTTAAATGAAGAGGAGCTTTTATATGAGCTGAATAGGTAAAATTAGTTGCTGTAAATTTATTTTTTTACTATCGTCACCTCACATTCCTTGCAATACCTGTTTTCCTGCAGGTATTCGGCAATGTCGTACCTGCCGTTGGTTTTTTGAAAGATGTCAAGCCCCCTTCCAAGTATTATTTTCCAGCCGTTGTTCATGTCGATGGAGCGGTCGTGAATCAGGGAATTAAACTCCCAGGTGAAGAATATGCCCAATGGCTCCAAAGATTCAGCAATCTCGCTAAAGGCTTTTTTTATTTCATCCAGATAGGACTCCTCATTAAAGGTTACCAGATGCAGTTTTACCTCAGAATCCGGTTCTTTTTTCTGTACCACAAGACTGGCAAACTCCATAAGGTTCCTGACCTGGTAAGGCATCCTAATGTATGGATCTGTCAATTGGATGTTTGTTGCCCCAACAAGCCAGGCTCCGAAAAGGGAGTCATATGAAACTCCCGATTGATTATCCCTGATTTGTATCTGTGCCGGCTGTAAAATAGCTTCCGGTGTCGCAGCCTTCTCTTCTTTTGTGACATCCTCTACCTTCTTTTTTATGCCATACAGCTCTTCCACTTCCAGAGTTTCTACTTCTTTTTTCTTACCGGAAGTATGAATCATATAACTGAAATCGACCTCCTCAAAAGTTTCATCCATTTTCACCAGTTGCTGTTTCACCCTCTTCCGACATTCTATGGCAGCATCCAAAAGTAACTGTGCTTCCTCTTCAGTAAGTGTACCATCAGGAAAGATCACCTTCACGAGTCCTGAAAATGTTTTTGCAACAGAATCCCTGTCACGGGTAGTAATGGAATCGGATAATTCGAAATACTTTCTGTATTCCTGCGTGTGATCTTCTTTACGCAGTTCTTTCAAAACTTCAGCAAGATAATCTACGATAAAACCATATCCGAAGGTAAACATTTCATTCCGTAGCTTCTGTACTTCCCATCCGGGCAGGTAAGCATGAATTCTGTCAAGAAAAGCCGTATCGTAATATTCAGAGGGTAGTGCCTCAAATAAATTGCTGTGTTTTAACATATACGGAACAGAATGGTCGGTATTTCCTACAAACACCATACTGGCAGATGCTCCATATACTTGTGTCCCGCGTGAGAAGTTTTTATTCGCCATGTAGTTCTTCATGATGTCCACCAGCCCTTTATCTGCCCGTTTTGATTTCCCTGCAAATTCATCGTAGGCAACTACATCCCAATAACCAACTAATCCTATCTCTCCATTACTGTTATTCACAAAAAGCTTGGCTTTGGTTACTTCTCCACCGGATATAAGGATGCCATGGGGTGACATTTCAGAATAAATATGAGACTTACCCGTACCCTTG
>DASRQG010000191.1:0-5116 GCA_035645995.1 Mariniphaga sp.
CATGTTGTTATTATGGATGGTTACATAACCTGCTTCAGCCATTGTGAAAGGGCTGCCTAACCATAAACCCGGGAAAGATGGGAATGGAAATTGATAAATATTGTATTGTACTTCACTATCGACAGAAAATTCAGATAAATAATCCGAAACACTTTTACCGGAAGTTGAAGCATGCATAGAAATTAACTTGTTTAAATTTTCTTCTGCAGTCGATTGACTTGTAACAGGCACCAAAAAATAGACAGTTTTTCCGGATGGATCAACAGGAATTGTCCCTGCACTAACCGTTACTTCATTTTTCACAATATCCATAAATGACTTACGTATATTTCCCCTGATTCCTCTGTCGAATCTTTTCATCCTTTCTTCCCGGTGATAATAATTAGTAGTATGCAGAAAGAAATTCTCAAGACGTTCAAAGAATGCGTTCTTATCCGAAAATGCATATGTGCAAAAAAAAGATGTATTTACAGGAAGAGCGTCTGCAGCACTAAAGCGAACAGGTTGTTGAACATCAAAAACTGAAAGGAAATGGTTTAATGAATCATCGGCTGATGTAGTACCTGATAAAAGAAGATGATCGTTATCGAATTTAAAATCATATTCACTCCAACCGGCAAAATCAATAAACTTCTTGGCACTTTCAACAGGTTGAAATCGCAATGTCATTCCAAATTCATCCCTCTTTTCCGTTATTTTCCTGTTGAGGATGTTATTCAAAAAGCCATCAAACCGGTTGTGGTTTATAAAAAGTTGAATTCCCTCCGAACCAGCTGCATGGAGAACTTCATTGAAATATTGATTTTTTAATATTCCCTGAGTTGTTAACTGTAGAATTACCTGTTCAATAATAATTGACTTACTGCTTATTAAGAATAAATCATCTGTAAAAGAAAAGAAAATTGCATCTTTGTTTCTCCCACGGTTTACTTCTGTAATACTGAACTTCCCATATTCTCTCTTAGTATAAAAGTTCTTTTGAGAAGGGAATAGAACATGAATCAACTCATTAAGATTTTCCTGTCCGTTTTCTGAATCAGCTTTCATTATAACCAGGGGTACCAAATCGCTTCTGCCCGATATTCCCCATGTAAGTACAAAAGGTGTATCCAGCAATCTTTTTGATAGTTTGTCAGTTGAGCTAATTAATGAGTCTGCTTTATTTACAAATTCAATCCAATTTCTTCCAAGGCCAACATCAGCCAATCCTTCCATTACTCCATTCCTGACTGCTAATTCCTTTGCTGAACTAATTTCGAGAAACAATGGTGCAGAAACCGGAATTGCTTTATAGGCAGATGAATCCTTCGAAAAGTTAGTTTGATTTTCCGAAAAATAATAAAAGGTTGCACCTGCGGCAATTACCACAATAAAAACAAATACCAGGATTTTCTTCATTTCTCTCCCTGATTTTTCTTCAAAACTACAAAAATGCCATTCATCAGGTTTTATTTTAAGGCAGGAGAAATTAATATATGGTTGTTAACAACTTAATTTTATATACAATAAAAAATATCCTGCTAATCTATAAAATCATCAAAACAATAAGGCATAAAAAAAACGGATTCTACTATAAAAGATTATAAGCAGAACCCGTACTATTAATAATTTCTAAATTATAAACTTGATTATAAATGCTTAGCAACTTCTATCTCCTGGAAGGCTTCAACATGGTCTCCTACTTTTATATCGTTGAAATTTTCAATATTCAAACCGCATTCGTAACCATTTTTTACTTCCTTAACATCTTCCTTAAATCGTTTTAAAGAACCAAGAGCACCAGTATAGATTACAATACCATCTCTGATCACTCGAATTCTTGAATTACGATTTATTTTTCCATCACGAACAATACAACCGGCAACAGTTCCCACCTTGGTAACCTTAAAAATTTCTAATACTTCAGCCGTACCAATAATTTCTTCCTTAATGTCAGGCGATAACATACCTTCCATTGCGGCTTTAATTTCGTTTATTGCATCATAAATAATGGAGTATAACCTGATATCAATTTGTTCTTTCTCCGCCAGCTTACGTGCACTTAACGATGGTCGTACCTGGAAACCTATTACTATAGCCTCAGAAGCTGCAGCCAACAAGATATCCGATTCCGAAATCTGCCCTACGGCCTTGTGTTTGATATTAACCTGAATCTCTTCAGTTGATAATTTTATTAATGCATCAGATAATGCCTCAATTGACCCATCAACGTCACCTTTCACAATCAGGTTTAGCTCCTGGAAATTACCGATAGCTATACGGCGGCCGATTTCATCAAGAGTAATATGTTTTTGAGTACGCAATCCTTGTTCACGTGCAAGTTGTTCGCGTTTATTAGCAATATTCCTGGCTTCCCGCTCATTTTCCATTACGTGGAACTTATCCCCTGCCTGAGGTGCACCATCAAGTCCGAGGATAATTGCCGGAGCAGAAGGGCCCGCTTCTTCAATCTTTTGATTACGTTCATTAAACATAGCTTTAACGTGGCCAAAATATTGACCTGCCAACACAATATCACCTGCTTTAAGTGTACCTGTTTCAACAAGTACTGTAGCAACAAAACCACGACCTTTATCAAGTGTTGATTCAATAACAGTACCTTTTGCCCGGCGATTTGGATTTGCTTTTAATTCGAGCAGTTCGGCTTCAAGAAGTACTTTTTCCAGAAGTTCTTCAATTCCGGTACCTGCTTTTGCCGAAATATCCTGCGATTGGTATTTACCACCCCAATCTTCAACCAGGAAGTTCATGTTTGCCAATTCTTCCTTGATACGGTCAACATTAGAGGTAGGTTTATCTATTTTATTTATTGCAAAAACTATTGGTACGCCGGCAGCGGTAGCATGATTAATAGCTTCTACTGTTTGTGGCATCACATTATCATCGGCAGCAACAATAATAATTGCTACGTCGGTAACCTGGGCTCCACGTGCCCTCATGGCAGTAAAAGCTTCGTGACCCGGTGTATCAAGGAAGGTTAATCGTCTTCCATTTTCAAGTTTCACATGGTATGCACCAATATGTTGTGTGATTCCACCTGCCTCCCCGGCGATAACATTTGTGCTGCGAATATAATCAAGTAAGGAAGTTTTTCCATGATCCACGTGACCCATTACCGTAACAATGGGTGACCTTGGTATTAAATCTTCTTCTGAATCCTCTTCGGCTTCAAATGAATCCTGCAGGTCGGCACTAACAAATTCAACTTTGTAGCCAAATTCTTCAGCTACAACCGAGAGTGTTTCCGCATCCAGCCTTTGATTTATTGAAACAAAAAGGCCAAGACTCATACAGGTAGAAATTACTTCGTTAACATTTACATTCATCATTGTAGCCAGTTCACTTACCGACACAAACTCTGTAACCTTAAGAACTTTCTTTTCCTGCAAATGCTTTTCCTGATCAGCATGCATACGTTCAGTCATGGCAGCACGCTTATCACGGCGGTGTTTTGATCCTTTTGATTTACCTTTTGAGGTAAGACGTGCTAAAGTATCTTTAATTTGTTTCTGAACTTCAACTTCATCCACCTCTTTCTTTAGCAATACTTTTTTCTTCCTGCCACCGGCCTTTTGAAGTTTAATTTCACTTTTACCACGTTCCTGTGGCTTATCATCCAGTTTAATACGACCGGTTTCTTTAATACGTTTCCTGCGTTTTTTCTGCTTTTCTTCCTCAGCAATGTCTTTTTGCTTTCTAAGCTTTTTCGCTGGCAACTCTATTTTACCAACAACAGTAGGACCATTTAGTCGCTCCGCCTTAGCTCTTATAATTTCATCTTCTTTTTTAACAGGTTCCTGTTCTTGCTGACCCTGTACAGGTTGTTGTTGTTGTTTCTCTTCCGGAGTTGTAGTAACATTTCTTTGCCGGCGACGATCACGTCTTTCTTTTTCTCTTTCTTTTCTTGATTTTTTAGCAGGTCTTGTCTTTTGATTCAGCGCATCAAGGTCAATTCGGCCAATAACTTTTAATTCTTCCACTTTAGGCACCTCAGTTTCCAATGTTTCTTCTTTTGGTATTTCAATATTTTCTTCTTCTTCTTTTTCTGCCGGTACTTCAGCAGGTGGCTCAGGCTGAACCGTTTCTTCTTCTTTTTCCGGCACAGAGGGCTGTTCAACCTCTGGTTGGACTTCTTCAACTTCCGGCACCTCTAATTTAGGAGGTTCTGGCTGAGGTTCCTCCTCAATTGATTTCTTCTCCGTTTTTACAGGTTTATTTTCCTTATCAAGTTCAATCTTACCAATAATTTTGATTCTGTCTTCATGCTTTGGCTTCTCAACAGGGGCTTCTTCCGGTTCCTTCTTCTTAACCGGTTTAGGAGGTGCTTTTTTGGGGATAACCTTGGGTTCTTCCTCTTCGAAATCATCTTCCTCATCAGGCTCTTCTTCTTGCCTATCGTCAATTGTAATAACTTCCTGTTTGGGACGCTGACTCTTGAGAATAATCTTCTCCGACTCCTTCTTCAGGTTTAGATCCTTTTTATATTCTTTTTCAAGAAGGGCTAAAGCTTCCTCAGAGATCTTCGTATTTGGGTTACTATCATAGTCATAACCCTTCTTATTGAGAAAATCCACAATTGTGTGTATCCCAACATTGAACTCTCTTGCAAGTTTACTAAGCCTAATTGTCTTGCCTAATACCATATTTCTTTTTCCTTTTCCTATCTCAATATATTAAGACTCTGCAAGTTTAGCCAAAAGCTTTTACAGTTGTTTAATATTAAGCCTATTTTTTTTTAATCAAATTCCGATTTTAGAATTTTGAGTACTTCATCAATGGTTTCTTCTTCTAAATCAGTCCTCTTAATAAGCTCATTACGCGGGATATTTAATACATTCTTGGCAGTATCGCAACCAATGCCTTTTAATGCATCAATAATCCAGCTGTCTATTTCATCGGCAAATTCATCGAGGTTCACATCATCGTCATCCTGCTCGGTTTCTCTGTAAACATCAATTTCATAACCTGTAAGCTGACTTGCCAGTCTTATATTTAAACCACCTTTACCAATCGCCAAAGATACTTCTTCCGGCTTTAAATAAACATCGGCTTTCTTTTCAGCCTCATTAATCTTTATATTATTAATTTTCGCCGGATTTAAAGCACGCTTAATATA
>DASRQG010000192.1:0-12672 GCA_035645995.1 Mariniphaga sp.
TACGATGTATGGAGATTTTACCAAATGAATATATCCTGTATTCAGGGGGTGGGATAACTTCCCGATCAGTATTTGAAGACGAATGGGATGAGACCAACAAGAAAGCAACCACGCTGTTATCAGCCATAGAAGCAGTACAAAACAAATGATATCAACAAAAAAACATGTTCAACAACTTGCTTTCCTGTTGCAGGCCAAAGGAATTACCGATGTTGTGATTTGTCCCGGATCGCGAAACGGGCCTTTGATTCATACACTGGCTTTATCAAATCATTTCAACTGCCGGAGTATTGTAGATGAACGAAGTGCAGCCTATTTTGCCATAGGCCTGTCACAGGCATCAAAAAAGCCAGTTGTTGTTGTATGCAGTTCCGGTACCGCAGCATTAAATTTTGCCCCGGCTGTAGCCGAGGCATTTCACCTGAACATTCCTCTGGTTATAATTACAGCTGATCGCCCTGATTATTGGATCAACCAGGGCGAGAACCAAACTATTAATCAGCAAAACATCTATCACAATTACTGTAAAAAAGGAATCTCTCTGCCATTGGGGGAATCAGAAGAGGAATTATGGTATGCTGCACGGTTGCTCAATGAGATAATAAACTTCTCCACCACAGGCCTACCCGGACCGGTGCACATAAATGTACCGCTTGAAGAACCCCTTCATGATCTGTTGGATGAACCACTTCGTCCGGTAAAAGTTATCCATGCATTGTCAGGAAGATTAACTTTCCCGGTTCCAAATGCAGATGAACTTATTGAAACCTTCAATCGGTATAATAAAATAATAATCCTTCCGGGGCAAATGCCACCCGATCCACTACTGGCAAAAGTGTTGGTAAAATTGTCTCTAAAGACAGGTGCAGTAGTATTAAAGGAACACTTGTCGAACCTTACTCACTCATCCTTTGCAGGAAACATTGACTTGCTTGTTACATCCTTACTTTCTGAAAATACCGGCGAGTTCTCACCAGATTTATTGATCACATTCGGAGGTACATTTGTATCCAAATCACTGAAACAATTTCTAAGAACAAACAAGCCGGCTGAACATTGGCATCTTTGCACTTCAGAACAATATTACGATACTTATCAGTCGCTAACACATATTATACACACAACAGCCATTGAATTCTTACAACAACTTTCAGTCAAGGCACTACAAAAAGAAAACGATTATGCAAAACGATGGATCAACAAGGAGTTACATGTTAAAAGAGTTCGTGATGAATTCATTAACCAATCTGAATTTTCCGATCTCAGTGTTTTCAATAAAATATGTAAGGCTATCCCGAAGAATTCCGTTGTTCATTTGGGGAACAGCTCTCCTGTAAGGTATGCGCTTCTGTGTGATCCGGCAAATGGTACAGAATATTATTCAAATCGTGGCACCAGCGGTATTGATGGATCTTTATCGACAGCTGTTGGTTTTGCTTCAGTATCACAAAAACTTAATATAGTAATATTAGGCGACCTTTCGTTTTTTTACGATTCTAATGCCTTATGGAACAACTATATTGGAAAAAACCTACGGATTATCGTCATTCATAACGGAGGAGGAAATATTTTCAGCATGATAAAAGGGCCGGCAGAATCTCAAGCCTTTGATCAATTCTTTTATACGAAAAATAGTACAAGCGCTAAAGGAATTGCATCAACATTTGGGTTGGAATATCTGCAGGCGACAAATGAAAGGGAACTGCAACAAGCCTTATCTGCATTTTATACTATCAATCACAACAGGGCCGTTCTGCTGGAAATCTTCACCAATGCTGAAATAAACGCTCAAAAATTCAGAGCATTGTTTAAAACAATAAAAGAAATTTGAAATTAAAAAATTCATATTAAATATGAGCAACAAGAGAAATTGGCAAACTATCAAGGATTACGAAGATATTTTCTTCGACTATTTTGATGGTATCGGCAAAATTACCATCAATCGCGAACGGTATCGCAATGCTTTTCGACCTACAACAGTCAATGAAATAAGTAATGCACTACAGATTTGCAGAGAAGATCAGCGAATAAATGTGGTTGTACTTACCGGAGCGGGCGATAAAGCTTTTTGCTCGGGAGGCGATCAGAACGTAAAAGGTAAAGGCGGATATATTGATAAAGATGGTATTCCAAGGTTAAATATCCTGGAAGTTCAACGTCAGATCAGAAGTATGCCAAAACCTGTTATTGCCATGGTAAACGGATATGCCATCGGAGGCGGACACGTACTGCATGTAGTATGCGATATCAGTATAGCGAGTGAGAATGCCATATTCGGCCAGACGGGGCCTAAGGTTGGAAGCTTTGATGCAGGGTTGGGTTCCTCCTACCTGGCAAGCATCGTCGGACAAAAAAAAGCTCGTGAAATTTGGTTCATGTGTCGCCAATATACTGCTAACGAAGCATTGGAAATGGGATTGGTAAACAAGGTAGTGCCTCTAGAAAGGCTGGAAGACGAAGTAGTGGAGTGGGCACAAAAAATGCAGGAGCACAGCCCGCTTGCACTCCGTATGCTCAAACTCGGATTAAATGCTGAACTTGATGGCCAGGTTGGAATACAAGAATTCGCAGGTAATGCCACCTTGCTGTATTATCTCACTGAAGAAGCACAGGAAGGGAAACATGCATTTCTTGAGAAACGAAAACCTGACTTTCAAAAGTATCCGAAGTTTCCCTAACAGCTATGAAACATTAATGTAACTTACATTTATGTAAGTTACATCCTTGTAAGTTACAATATTGTTACTTATACTTGTTAAAAAATAGTAACATGGAAGCTCCGTTTATTTATGGCAAGCTGGCTGCAGATAAATATTTCACCAACAGGAAGCAAGAGGTCAAACAGCTACGTACAGCAACTTGCTCAGCAGAGCTGGCTGAGAACCAACGAAAAATGCTCTTCGGAAATTATTCGTGATGCTCATGAAAGCATCATCGACCAACTCAGCCTTCTGTTTCAATCGAAGACAGAAGAATTGACAAACAATCAAATTAACTTCCTGAAAGCAATGCTTGAAGGGGTGAAACAACTCAGTTCGAAGGAAACACTTGAAGCATATAATTTGGGAACTTCAGCTAATGTAAACCGAACTAAAAATTCACTCGAAAATAAAGAAATTATCGACCTTAGCAGAAATGATATAACTTTGCTCCACCCAATGTATAAGAGCTGGCTAAAATCGCGTTATTTCAGAATTAAGGATTGAATTATGGCAACAACCAAATCATGGATAGATGCAGCACGGCCACGAACCTTGCCTTTGGCTCTGTCGGGCATCCTTATGGGCTGCGGACTGGCATGGTACTATGGAGAAATTGATGTCTGGGTAAGTATTTTAGCTATTGTAACTGCCACCTTTATCCAAATATTCTCCAATTTTGCCAACGATTATGGGGATAGTCGTAAAGGTACCGATAATCATCATCGTGTAGGGCCGGTGCGGACGGTACAAAGCGGCGCTATCAGTATCAGGGAAATGAAAACAGGCATGCTGATTATTGGCAGCCTGAGCTTCATATTCGGTGTGATGCTGGTATATAAAGCAACCTGGGAAACACGCACAGAGGCCTTCTTTATATTTATTCTATTTGGTATATTATCCTTGTTGGCAGCCTATTATTACACTGCCGGAAAAAAGTCATACGGCTACATCGGATTAGGCGATTTATTTGTTTTTATATTCTTTGGAATCTTACCTGTTACGGGTGTATTTTTTCTGAACAGTGGTCATCTTCCTGCATCTGTATTTCTTCCTTCAATAACGATAGGTTTATTCAGCACCGGTGTTTTGAACCTCAACAATATGCGTGACATAGTAAACGATAAAAAATCCGGAAAAATTACCATCCCGGTACGATTGGGAGCAAACAACAGCCGTCACTATCACCAGTTCCTGATAGCAGGCGGATGGATCGCAGCGATAACATATACCTTAACAAGGGAAGCTTCCTTATGGAACTGGCTCTTCATGCTGACCCTGCCTTTGTATGCTAAAGACCTGGCCCTGATAAGTAAGATCAAAAACGACCGCCATCTCGATCCTTTTCTTAAACGACTGGCATTATCAACTTTAGCATTTACCCTGCTTTTTATAACCGGTTTTATTATTGCCGCATCATGAAGGCACATTGGATAAAATATCATCTGAATTTTAAAAAAACTGCCAGAACATCGCATGGTGCTTATGATACACGTACAGTTTGGTATCTCATCCTTAAAGATGGAGCTAATTCCGGAATAGGAGAATGTGCCCCCCTGAATGGATTAAGCAAAGAAAGTCCTGAACAGGTAGAACATCTTCTGCAGGAGATATGCAATAACCCTGAAGATTATCTTTGGTCTGCTGAATTGATCCAACATATACCTTCTGTTCATTTTGCTCTGGAAACTGCCTGGAAGGACTTTAATAATGGCGGTACAAAAATATTGTACCCTTCTGCCTTTACCGACGGCAAAGCAGGAATACCCATCAACGGACTGATATGGATGGGGGATGAATTATACATGCAACAACAAATTGAAGACAAATTGAAATCGGGGTTCAAATGTCTGAAGTTAAAAATTGGCGGACTTGATTTTAAACAGGAACTTGAAATTTTAAAATCGATACGCAGGAAATACAATCCGCAGGAAATAACATTACGACTCGATGCCAATGGTGCCTTTAAACCGGAAGAGGCACTTGAAAAACTGTATGAACTGGCACCTTTACATATTCATTCAATAGAACAACCCATTGCTGCCGGGCAGTGGGATCAAATGGAAATGGTTTGTCGCGAATCACCAATACCCATTGCACTGGATGAGGAGCTCATTGGAATCCATCACTCCAACGATAAAATCAAATTGCTCGAAACGGTTCAGCCGTCGTTCCTCATACTGAAACCCAGCCTCCACGGAGGATTTAGTGGCTGTACGGAATGGATCAGCCTCGCCGGCACCCGTCATATCAAATGGTGGGTCACCTCCTATCTGGAATCAAATATCGGCCTAAATGCTATTTCGCAATGGGCATATCAGACAGGGGCCAAGGGATATCAGGGCCTGGGTACAGGAAGTCTGTATGTTAATAACATACCTTCTCCTCTTGAAATTAAAGGAGAAGAATTATGGTTCAATGCCAATGCAAAATTTCAGATGCCTGAAAACTTGATGATCCCATGAATTTTTTCCCTGAACATATCATTTTAAATGGCAATCCCATTTTGGTCGGGAAATATATTAATGCCATTCATTCTGCACCTCATGAAGCGTCACTTGCAGAATTCCTGAAGGAGTGGTATTCGCCTGATGATTTTATTATGGTACAAACCTCAGGCAGCACCGGTACACCAAAAAATATCAAACTCAAAAAGGAATTTACAGGCCACAGTGCATTGCGAACCATCAGGCATTTCAATTTAACGGAGAACGACAACCTGCTTCATTGCCTGCCGGTAAAATATATAGCCGGAAAACTTATGGTCGTTCGTGCATTAGTTGCCCAATCAAACCTGGTAACAGTAGATCCCACAACCAATTTTCAATTTCTGCAACACTCTAAGTTTAAATTTGCAGCTATGGTTCCACACCAGGTACATAAAATCCTGCAGGCAGAACCGGCCAAAGGAGTTTGGATGCAGAACATCGACAATTTGCTAATAGGAGGATCCGCGCTCCCCTATTCTTTGGAAGTACAACTTCAGGAAATACCTACTTCATGCTGGTTAAGTTATGCAATGACTGAAACAGCAACACATATTGCTTTGCGAAAAATTAATAGTGAAGAAATCGATGAGTATTACCACTGTATGGATGATATTACTGTTCAGGCCTCCAATGATGGGTGTCTGCAGATTTTCATGCCGGGATTAAAAGAACAACCTCTGCAAACGAATGATTTGGCAGAAATCAGGGATGAAAAAACATTTAAGATACTGGGCCGGGCCGATCATGTTATTATCTCTGGAGGTATAAAATATTGTCCTGAACTACTTGAAAAGAAACTGGAATCCTTCCTGACATTTCCTTATCTTATTTCATCTATTCCCCATCCAACATTAGGCCGGCAGCTGGTAATAGTAGTTGAAGGCAAAAAATCAGCAGCTGTCGAAGATCAAATCAACCATGCCTGTAATATTCAGCTTGAAAAGTATGAACGTCCCAGACAAATATTTTTTATAACTGAACTACCCAAAACCGAAAATGGGAAGTATGACAGAAAAACTTTGGAAAGACTGATATCAGTGTCATTACTGAAATAAAGTTAGGCTATATAAGCTTCCTGCAAACCAGCTTATTTTGTACTATTGCTATCGAAAATAGAAACTTACCAGCAAATGAAATACCTATTAATCCTTAATCATTCGAAATATTTTTCATCTTTATTAAAGCTTCTAAATAGTAATAATCAGCATACACAAGTGGTACATCTATTTCATTGCCATGTGGAATACTTCCAATACTATGGTTCAATAGAAAATATTGCGTATCATCTTTAAGAAAATCATTCGAACTTAATGTTCTCAGTATTCTTCCGGCCTGTTTTAAGCAATTAATTTCTGAATACTCATCAAGTTCAATCATAGCAGAAGCCATAATAGCAGCAGCTGAAGCATCGCGCGGTTCAGTGGAAATATTTGGTACGTCAAAATCCCAATAAGGAATTCCATCTTCAGGATAATTAGGATGATTTATAATATAATCATAAATCCTTTCCGCCTGAATTAAAAACCTCTCATTTCCAGTATATCTATAACACATTGTATACCCATATAATGCCCAAGCCTGTCCTCTGGCCCAAGTACTTTCATCTGCATAGCCTTGTGCTGTTTCTTTACTTCTGACTGATCCGGTTAAAGGATCGTAATCTACTACATGATAAGCACTACCATCTTCCCTGAAGTGATATTCCATTGTAGTAAGTGCATGTCGAATAGCTATATCTTCATATTTCGTTTCGCCTGTCAGTTTAGTTGCTTCAAATAATATTTCCAAATTCATTAAATTATCTATGATCACTGGAAATTTCCAACCTCTTTTGGTTTGCCAATTATCAACGCAATCCCAACTTTGGATACATCCTATATTCCCATTGAAACGGGAACTTAATGATTGAGCGGCATCAATCATAATTTGCTTATACTTTTTATTTCCGGTAATTCTATACCCCTTCCCATAGGAATTATTAAAAATAAAGCCTATATCATGATCGGTAGTTAAATTTTTATGATTTATAAAGATATTTTGAGATGTTTCAGCTCCCTTCTTCCATTTATCTAAACTTGTTTCTTTAAATAACATCCAACATATTCCTGACCAAAATCCCTCTGTCCAGTCGTATGGTTCATCTACCCATTTTATTTCTTTATTCTTATCTAATGTCTTTGGTATCCTGTTATGACTTAAAGCCAAATCGAGCAAAGGAGACAGTTCTTCTTGTAAAATATTAATGTGAGGTAAAGAATGATTATCAGATTCACAACTGAAAATAAACATAAAAAATAAAATTAAGGCAAAGCAAAAGTATAGTAATCTCATATTTACTTATCATTTATCACAATTATCTTATAACAGATATCAGTATTTTCCTAAAGCCTGTGGACTGAAAAATTATTAGAACATACGAGCCATTATAGAATGGAGGTTAAATTGCTAAAAATTATATAAATAAAATTAAGATTAATTGCCCACTCTTGGTTCACTTAAACACGAATACATTTACTTAACCTACATCAACTTCTTCTTTACCTTAAAACTTACAAATAACCATCAAATACGAACGAAAATATTTGCTATTCTAAGACGTTTTAATCACAATTCCTGACAAATAACATTGAAAAATAAGTTCGCTATTGTTGTATTATGGAGACAGTATAAGTAACCATAGAGCTTGCTGGTATGGTAGACTTAAAACCGAGCATAATTGTTCCCTGGTTAGATGATTCATAATCTTTATGCGGAACAGTTGAACGATTAGTCTCCAATTCATATGAATCTGTTGATTCAACTTCTAATAAAACCTCCTTACCATCTTTCGAAATAAGAATTGAATTCTCTCCTACAATTTCAGCAACACCTTGAGTTACCATGTTCCAATACACTTCCACAGGTTCTTCCCCAGCTTCAAGTATATCCACTACTTTTAAATATTCATTATTTTCCAGGGTTACTGTTCGGTGAGCTTTTACTAATTCATCAGATAAATTAAGCACATCAGTTAAATCCACTTTAGCCCCTTTACTTTCATTTGATTCATAAATTTCAACAATTGGAGCAAATCCATTTACATTATGCCTCTGATTATTTATGGAAATAGTATTATGATTTTTATTATGAAGTCTGAAAACATCCCATCTTTCAGAATTTTGCCCCATGTTCCATAAATCTATTCCTGCAGCTTCAACAACTCCATAGCTTTGCATCCCTAGATCCATAGCCCATCTTATATCACCAATATCATAAACAAAGGATCCTGCATCCATATGTGCATGACTGGTTGAAGCACTTCCACCTTTTATCCCGACATAATGATTTGATCCACCAGACCATCCCCTTCTCACGACTGTAACTGGTGTAGAACCCTCACCAGACCAAACATCCTGTGAAGGGGCATTTATCTGACTTAGTTGAACATCTTTCCCAAAAATTAAGGCTAAAGGTAATATTCTTTCCTCTTCGAACCTGCGGAAATATTTACCTGCTTCAATTAATTTTAATTCCTCATACAAAAGCGAAGCATTATTTTCTTTATTAGCAAACCAGAACATTGCAGGCAAAGGTTGAACCGATCTTCCACAATCGGAATAATTAAACCATTGTCCCGAAGGAGAATTCATAAAAAGCATATACTCGGCAGACTTCATAAAACCTGGAACCATTGATAACCCTGCATCATCCTCCAAAGCACTTTCCAATCCGGCAATCATCATAACCTGGAAAGTAGTACCATAAGCCCAATATCCCGGACCTTCAGGATAATTTCCATCCGGCGCATAAATATCTAAAACTTTTCTATTGGTTTCTAATGCCTTTTCAATTATCTCTACAGAAAAGGAAGGCTCTTCTTCTAAAATGGCAAGTGCTCCATATACCAAACCTGCATTACATACTTGATTCCAATTATTCATCCTGTCATAAAACCAATTGTAGCTGGAAACTTTAGAACTATTAAATGCTTTTTGAACAATCGCATTTTGAATTTTAGTCTTTAAAGCATCATCCAATTCATCATATAACCAATCATATCCAATTGAAACTGCCATACACATTTCTCCCACATCCAAAAAATGACTTGGATTCCAATCAGAAAAATCGCAAACAGCATTTAACTCTGCTTTTGCTTTTATTAAGTATAGCTGAGAACCAGTCATTCTGTAACCATAGGAAAGGTAAAATATTCGCTTTAATGCTTCCCGGGAGACTGCTAAAAGCCTTTTTCCATCTTTCTTATATACTAATTGATCTTGCCCAATTATCAAATTACACTGCGATAAAATATAATCATGTATACCTTTAAGGTTCTCATCAACTTCCAATATCTGATGAAGCTCTTCTTCTGATTCTGCACTCATTAATAATCGCGGATGATCCAATACTTTTGAATAATCGAATGACCCTTCAGGAAAATTTGGTTTAATATCCGGTTCAGAAGGTTTTGCATGAGATTCATCATTGCAGCTGTAAATAATTAATAAGCATAGAAGGCAAGTAATAAATAGAATTTTTTTTCTCATCACATTTCATTTCTTGAATAAATAATCAAGGCAAACCCTAAATTACACCTCAATTTTTCAAAAGCAACCATCATCATCAAATTGTCAAGACAGACTAATTTGAATAATGATGGTTTACTTATTTTAAATAATTTATAACTGTTTAATAGAGCCAACCAGGAGTTTTTATCAAATTTTCATTCATTTGAACTTCCCTTGTAGGAACAGGCCACGGCCAAATCCTATCGGCCCAGTACCACATTTCAGTAGAGGGATCACCCCAAGCCGATTTACGTCCGGCATCAATTCCTCCATTAAATTTCATCTCCTTATAATTTTCCATTCCCCATCTTACTTCATCGTAGTAGTTTACTCCTTCAAGACAAAATTCCACACGACGCTCATATCGAACTCTTTCGATCATATCCTGTTGCCCTTGAACGGCATTCGGTCCGGTTCCCCCATTAGTAAGTTCCGGCATATAAGCCCTGCTTCTGATTCGATTTACAATAGAAATTGCGTCATCAATATTCCCCAACTCAGCATGAGCTTCAGCTTGCAGAAGAAGTACATCACTTATCCTAATTAAAGGGTAATCAATATCGTAATGCTGCCTGTCAATCAATTCTCCTTTTCTGGTAACATTATATTTTTCATACATATAAAACAAAGTTCCTCTTTTGTCAGACCACATATCTCCACCATCAGCACCTCGAATTATCATTGGCCATCTTAAAACCTTTGCATACTGCATTTCAGCATTATTATAATATGGACTATAAGCGTCTAAAGTATCATAAGGTGTAATAACTGACTGATTCAACCTTGGGTCTCTATTGCTATAGGCTTGCATAATTCGATCTTCATTACCAATATTCAGGTAATATTTGTCAATAACATCTACTCCAATTCTTGTTTTGGCTGATTCGTATGCAGATTTCTTCTCAGGAATAGAAGAAGTCTGCAAGCTGTCACGCAAAAAGAAAACTTCTCTTTCGTTGTAACTTAGCGTACCCCAGTCGTTGAAAATCTCTTCCCATGAGAAATTACTACCATCCTTATTTTGATAATAATCAACGAAATCAGGAGCAGGCTGAAGTTCAGTCCATCCGTCATAATGATCCCTGCCTCCAATTATCTTCTGAAGATTATCGCCATACCCTGCTTCAGAATCAAATTGAATGGTGAAAATAAACTCAGGATTTTGTTCATTGTTTCTGGTAAAAAGATCACCATATTCTCCCATAAATAAATTATGCCCAAGATTTTCAACTTGAGAAAGATCTGCAATAGCCTTTTCATAATCTTTTCTCCATATATAAATCATTCCCCTTAAAGCCAAAGCAGTAGCTTTCGATGGACGACCATATAGTTCACCAGAAACGTTAGCGTCAGGAAAATGGGGATTTTCAATACAAAATGTGAGATCATCAATACAAAAATCCCACACATCCTCGGCTGATGATTGAGATTTTATAGCTTCTTCATTTGATATTGGAACATCATATATCGGAACTCCCTGATAGATACGATTGAGACGAAAATAAAAGTAGGCTCGCATGAAGGTAGCCTCACTCAATAATCTGTTATATTTTTCTTCCGACAAAGGTGCTTTATCAAGATTAGCAATTGCATCATTACTGCGATGTATACCTTCATAATGACGTCTCCATGTATTCTCAATAATTTGATAATCGGGAGTTACATCTCCAGTTAAAAATTTATATGTAAAATTATTTTTATAAAATTGACTTGTAAATCCTGATCCCTCCATCAAGGCAATTTCCAATAAACCACCTGTAGTGTTCGATACATTATTATTTCTGAAAACGTTAAAAATTCCATTTATCCCTTTATCTGCAGATTCTTCAGTGGTCCACATATTGGAAGTGGTAATTTTATCATATGGCGAAGTATCTAAAAATCCTTCACTACACCCTGTTAAAATGCCTCCTGCGAGTATTAAAATATAGAATACTAATCTCATATCTTTCTTCTTTTAATAATTAAAATTGAACCTGAATCCCAAACGCAATCTGTTTTAATGTAGGATAGTTAACAGTTGCTCCTATTTCAGGATCTACTCCGGGGTAATTAGTTAGAGTTAATAAATTTTCCCCTGAACAATAGAATCTTACTTTATCAAGATTAACATGTTCAATCCAATTTCTTGGTAAACTATACCCAATCTGAAGATTCCTTAATTTCACAAATGAACCATCATACAACCAGAATTCACTTGACAAATCATTACTACGTTCAGTAGCATCAGTAAGTCTAGGAAATTTTGCACTCTGATTCGTTCTTGGATCTGATAAATTTGAAGAATCATAAAAAAAATGATCGTTAGCGATATGTTTAGCTATTGGATTCCCATTAACCGTTCTTGTTGAATTGTAAAAATCCTGATTCCAATATAAGTGAAAGCCTGCACTTCCCCCCCATATCATAGATAAATCAAATTGTTTATATTGAGCTGAAAGTTGCACGCCAAAATTATATTTCGGAATGGATGACTTTCCTGTAAACATTTTATCATTTTCATTGCCAAAATCACCGTCATTATTATTATCAGCATAAATCAAATCACCGAGATACAAGCCATTTGGAGAAACAATATTACTACCCACAAAGGTGTAACCTTGAGCAATCATGCTTTCAACCCATTTTAAGTTATATCCATTTCGAACCATACCATCATCAGGCCCTTCATGCAATTCTGCATCACCTGTTCCAGGATATCGTCCATTTCCATTATATAAGGTATGAATAAAATATTCCCCTAAAGTATGTCCTTCAGCAATAACACCCCCAAATCCATTTTGAATAGTTTCTCCTACATTACTCTTATAAACTACATTCCCCGATCCATCATCAAACCAGCCTCTTTCTACAGGGCCCCTGAATTTAGTTACTTTGTTATCATTTACAGAAAAGTTACCGGAAATTTGATAGACAAAATCACCGACCTTGTCTCTC
>DASRQG010000193.1:0-8133 GCA_035645995.1 Mariniphaga sp.
CCATTGCCTTGTTTACCAGTTCAATGGGAGTGTCTATGTTTAGCAGCATTAATTCCATAATTTTCTTGTAAAAGTAAGCTGCTAATTTAAGTTTTAGTTTTTACTGTGCCAAAGTAAACCTGAAGCTAACACCGAAGTTTGAATTTGAGGTAGTAAACGAAAGCTGGGTGAATGGATTATTGATGATCTTATCAAAGAATACCCTCAACTGAAACCTGTCGCTTAACATGTAGTCGGCTGTTGTTTTGATCGTAAATGCACTCTGTCCTGCAGTTACCTGATCATCGTCTTCAACGATTTTACGAAGTACAGTTTTATTTTTTCGCAGTGAGAAATCAGCTCTCAGATTTAAATCATTTGAATAGGCTTGTTGTGAATTCTTGGTCTTGATGATTAGGTCCATCTGTTTGAAACGGTAACCGACACCAACAGTATATTCATCACTAAGGATTTCTGTCAGCTGATTGTTGGCAAATGCAAGTGTCAGGTTTCTTGATTTTTTTATTTCACCGCGCGTTGTAAAGTCACCTTGCCAATTAACATCTACATTGATGAGTGGACTGAAGGTCTCCATTATGTTTACGGAGTTAAAGTCGTAGGCAGTAATGAAATTATTTGCCATATCGCGTATATAATTGAATCCGTCAGCCTGTTCCTGATAGTCCAGGTTGGTAATAAATGAACCTACATTGTAGCTCGAGCGGTATGCATGTGTAAAGTTAAGGGATCTGACGATATTATTCAGCCAGGGTATTTTGGATGTCATTCCCTCATATTGGATACGCCAATTTGGCCTGATAAAACGTATGGATGGGAACAGATCGAGCGATATATCTTTTGGATCCTTATTTTGATATGCTGCAAGAAAAGCGGGAACAAGCACTTCAACTGAATTGGGTCCATATCCGTCAGGATAGCCTGGATACTGCTGATTTGGGATATTTGGATCATATCCATACCAGTTATTAGGATCACGTTGCCCTGCCAGACGATGGGCTATTACCTGTCGATATTCCTTGAATTTCTCAAATGCTTCCGAATTATGAACATCCCCCTTACCCATTTTAAAGAATGCAGTTCCCCATGTGAGAGTCGACATGCTAAAGTTTCCGGTTTCAGTAAAACTATTCGCGTTGAATATTCCTGATGCAGGATCATAGTTATAAAATTCACTTATATTTTTAGAAAAAGCCCTTTCAGCAGTCAAATCTATACGCAAATCAGGCAGAGGCTCAATGGTAGCCCTTAAATTTAATCGTTCGTTTCTTGTAAAGAGGTAGGGGAGGTTCAGAGTGGAATCGGTAGTAACCCATCCTTTACGAGCAGCCATACGGGCAAAATTATAATCCTGCCAGCCTGCCAGGAAGGGTAGTCCTGGTGCTGTAGCGGGTTCAATTTCATTTCCAAACATTCCCATCTCCGGGTTATATTTGCCCGCACCAAACCATCGTGGTTCCGGCAGATAGCCCGGCAGTACTGTACCTCCGTTAATGCTGTAATTGACCGATAGCGATTGGACACCCAGTATCATTCGGGTGGTGATGTCTACTATATCCATAAACAAACTCTGTTCGCCCGGAGTTCCTGTGACAGTTACCCTCGACTGCCCCGCATCAGCAATTGGGATGAATTCAACAGTATTGGCATCAATAACACTTGTTCTGCCCCTTACTGGTTGCCCTTTTGCATCTACAGCTACAACCCTTACTTTACGGGTATTGAGTTTGTGAGTAATAATCTGAGGCTCATTTGCTGTTAACTCAAATGAACCGGAAAAAGCTTGCTCTGTCTGACGCTGCGGTTGCTGTGTCTGTCCTCTGGCACCTGATGTTTGTCTGCCTGTGCTTCTACCTCCTCCTGTGCGTCGGAACTTTTGATTGATACGCTGAAAATAGGGAATTTTATTGTAGAGTGTCTGCATGTTGGCATTAGCCGTTAATTGAATATTTCTTGAGTTTTGTACTCTGTTTCCTAAACGAATCGTATCAGCTGTCATCGGACCTGCCTGCCAATCATAGGTTCCCTGGTAGCGTGCGGTTGATGAAATAAAATTCAAGGTCTTGATTTTATTTATGGGAAGGGTATAGGATATATTGATATTATGATTGTATAAGGTAGGCCTTCCCAGGTTGAACAGGTTTGTAAGGATTGAGTCTTTTTTCATCTGATAATCATCAAGGTTTCGATGTATGCGTCCTTCAGGCTCATCAATACGTGAAGTACCTCTCGATGAGAAATCAAATTTCAAAGACCGGGTCAAGTCATAACGAAGATCAAAAAACCTGTTCCATAAGAAATCTTTTTCAAATGTTGCCGGAAGAATAAATTCGGGGTTGGTGATATTTCTGGATTGAATCTCATGATATCGACGTGATAAATCTGTACGATAGGAAATCTGAGTGGGCAGTGGATAGAAATTGAAATCCCCTATAAGTTTTAACGGGCCTTTCTGTAGCAGGTTTATTTTGCTGAAAGGCTCTACAACATTGGGACGACTGCTGTAATTGTATGAAAACATGCCCCTGTAGGTTTTATCTAGGTTGAATTCAGTATTTACATTTCGTCTGAATACTTCATTATAAGCATAGGATACAGCGAAGTTCTCCGGATGCCATATTCTGGGCTTCTCTTGTTCCCGAGTGGGTTCTACTCTAACATTGGTAAAATTGATACTTTTACGTGTAACCA
This sequence comes from Mariniphaga sp., assembly GCA_035645995.1. Classification (GTDB taxonomy): domain Bacteria; phylum Bacteroidota; class Bacteroidia; order Bacteroidales; family Prolixibacteraceae; genus Mariniphaga. The sequence goes on from DASRQG010000193.1 coordinate 2,689, forward strand.
GGTCCTGAGTCATTTGTTTGATAGAATCTCTTACCATATCTGATTCAGCCCGTTCTAATGATTTATCCATTTTAATATCAGGCTCCAGGGGATTGTATTCAGGAGTTCTTACACTACGTGAGTATCCATAAAACATGGGAACTTTTACTCCTGCTTTCTCAGGGAAGAACTTTCCAAAGTCTATAGTAGTGGCAATGTCTATTTCATTTAGATCTTCGAGAGCACGGTTGTTGATGTTTTGACTGATGCTACCAAATCCTGATGTGCGTGTACGTCCTGCCACAGTAATTGTTCCCAGGTCTGCAAGTCGTGTTGTTGCCCTGGCATTGGCTGCCCACCCTCCGCTTTGATCAAAGTCGGAAAGACGAAATTCATTGACCCATACCTCTACAGCTTTAGAACCTGACTGTTGGTTATTGTTCCGGATTCCCATCATCACTACCTGCACATTCCCCAAATTAGGACTACCTTTCACTTTTACTGTATTCTGACCATGTGAAATGGGGTAAATATCCTGTATTCCAATATTTGAATTCGCCATCCTCATATCATCATTACGGAGTAATTTAGCTTCGGTAAATAATTCAAGTGGGATGTCGATTCTGTTCTCTTCCGGCCATACCATGTATCTGTCACTTTCTATTTCGCCATTATACCTGCCTGCAGGAGTAAGTTTTAATGGGATCTCATATTCATAATAGTTAAAGTTATAGTCTGAGCCCATTCTGATAAAGAAATGAAGCTCGTCGTCGTTAAGTGGATATTCCGGTATCTGTTCGGCATGTACTTCAAGCTTTAGTTTCTTGTACCTCCTGAAGTCCATGTACAATGATTTATAGGCAGCACGTACATCGCCAGGTTCCAGCTCAGTTACTTTAAGCACCATCGACTGTTCGTTTAACTGGCGCATTTGTGGATTAGCAGGATCAATCACTCTGTCGATACCGGGAGGCAGTATATAGTTAACAGGAGCACGGCTTCCATTCTCCTCTATGTTTACTGCAGAAACATCAAATGATGCATTGGGTGAAAAAGCATCAGTTTCTCCTAATGGACGGGTGTAACGGCGCCAGTCGGAACGTACAAGATCAAGGGTGGCAAATCGTAATATAACCGGTTCTTCAAAATCGCGCATATACATTCTTAAGAACCGAATCGATTTGAAGTCACGAATGTTACCTATTACTTCATCGGGATCTCTGACCGGTATCTTGAACTGGTACCATTTGACCTCACCTATCTGCCGGTTTTTTAATTCTACCCTGCTTTCCTTGATGTCAGTAATATAATTGCTGCCCAGAACCATATCTTCCTTACGAAGACTTATACGATATTGGTAGTATCTTTCATTTTCATTCAGTGTATTGTCATTATTGATGTCTTCCATATCAGGAATAGATGAGGCTGCAGTAGGGTATGATTCCGGTGACATTTCAGTTGTAGGTGAATTGCCTTCCGGACCGTTAAAATTTTTATATCTTTCAAGAATTCCAACCTGCTGCTGGTCGAGCTGAGAACCTCTGAAATATTGAAAATTATCAGAAGACGGGTCATTAAAATATTTTTCATAAACGTCATCGTATACTAGGTCTCGCAATTGGTTCAGATAATTTTCAAAAAACACTTGTTCTTCTTCATCCCTTAAACCATCAATTCCTATATCCTGATATTGTCTTGCTTCAGGATCATTTACAAAAGCATTAACCAAAGATTGTAGCGTCGATACGCGTCCCCAGGAAGTAGTGTCAGTATTTGTGGCAACTGCCGATGTTGGCAAACCTTGTTCAAACGATTTTCTTCCGTCTCTTAAAATATCTTCAGAAATATCACCAAGGTTGAAATAAAGTTCTCCACCACTATGCTGTCCCAGAGTATCATAAACAAATGGATCCATCATCCAAAATTCGATAAACTCTATGTTAGCAGTTTCAAAATCACTGGTTTCAATCTTTCGCATGATACCTCCCCAGCGTGATTCAGGTGCTGCCAGTGTACCATCAGGATTTACACCTGCAGAGTAAGTTGTTGGATGGGTGTCATAATTATAAGGGCCTCGTTCCTCAGGATAATAAGCTACATCGAGTACTGGTATATTGGTTGGCGTACCAACAGGTGTTTCTTTTGCCGGAAAAATTTCCCTTTCAAAAATCTCCCGAACAAAATGGTTCGATTGCAGGTCGGGATTGTTTCTGATATGGTCTGGTGTAAGGCTGTTGTTCCTGAGAAACAACGGATCTATTATATACCAGGCTAATTTTGCTCTATTGAATCCATACTCTAACTGGTTGGTCAGGTTTCCTTCCGGAAACAGATCCATCTGATGTTGTGGTGTACTTGCCAAGGACCAATTTTGCCGGGCTTTTAGATCAATAGAAGTCTTTGTGCCTTCAAAATCATCGATATATGCATTACCACTTTTCTCAATAACATTTGAGTGTCCGGGTATTAATCTCGCTACTTCTGCCTCAATATCTAATGTTGAAGGAACATTGGTACTGTAAAAAGGAAGTGCGTCAACTGCTCTGGTTAAAAACATACTTTCAGTTGACCAGCGGGCATCCAACCCCAGCATCAGATTTGAAATGGGATCTTCCCCATAATCAACTTTTTGCGTCAAAGGCCTTTCCTGCATGTATAGTGCTGTGGCACCAATATTAAAATTATCGGAGAAGGCATAATTGGCATGTGTACCTAATAATGTTTTCCGTTGCATTGTGAACAGGTCCTCACTTTCTGTAGAAACCTGAATGGGTGTACCAGCCTCCAATAATGCCTGATTTATGATTCTTACTCTACCCAGCGTATAATCCACCGTATAATCTACATTTTCTACAAGTTCACGACCACCCGCTGTTACTTTCACCGATCCCTGTGCGAGGTTTAAAGTCCCAAGTGAAATATCGGAACCTGATTCTCCCTTATAGCTTCCAACCAGCCTGAACTTATTGTGTTCAGCATCCTGCTCGGCATAGACCTGAGTGGAATCGTATAATGATTGGAATGTATATTTTTCGATGAGTGATGGATCCTGTATTGAGTCGGCAAGATGGCTTCCAAATGGTTCTACTACGGGGAATATTATTCTTCCTCTGTTTGAGTTAACGGTTATGCCTTCGATATAATCAAATACACCATCTTTGTATGGATCAAGCTGCTTGTTCAGCATGTCTAAATTCATTACTTCCAACAGAATGTGCCCGTAAAGTCTTCCTTCAGGTAAATAATTAATAAATGTACCTGTTGAATCATTCTGGTATACAACATTCAAGATGAAATCATCGGGTGTGAGTTGATATGCATCAAGGTTATAAATGTTTTTCATCATCAGATCCCAGGTAGGCAAACTGGGTGATAAATTTGTACCTTTTATTAATTTTAAAATCAATGTGGAGGGTGCTTCTACTCCGCCAGTTGAAAATTCTCCTACCTGAAAAGTTCTACCCCCTGAAGTATAGCTGAATGCTACTGCAAGCACTTCATCTGCATTCAGTGCATTGTTTAACGAGATAAAACCTAAGCGTTCATTTACAGTATATTCCGATGGACTTAGCTTTCGTGCCTGTTCGATTTTTTCAAAATCCTGTCCTCCCATGAATTCTGCTCCAATTTGGGCCATTGTAGTTGTAATATTTTCAGTGGACCTTATTTGGTTGTAGGTACTGGTCATTTCCGAATATAATCCATTGGCATTATTATGAGGAAATATATTTTCAGGATAGGGCAATCCGGCAGTTTCCTGGAATGAACCTATATTGTTATAGATATTCGGACTGCGTTCTCCAAGATCCTGAAATGCCAGTACATTTCGTGATTCGGTGAAATTGTTTGATTTGTTAGTAACCCACACTTCAATTTTATTGATTGTTATGGGTGAGGTAGGAACAGCCGTATTCCGAAGCCAGTTATCGTAATTGTTGCGGAAAAAATGTGAAAGAAAGAAGTGCCTGTTAGCGTCATAATTTGAAGCTGAAAGATCGAAGTTGGTTATCTGTGCCCCACCTTCGGTTTCTACAGTTCTGGATTCTCCTTTATGTTGTGAAAACAATGTTGTTAAGGTTAGTTTACCAAACTGCATTTCTGTTTTTACACCAAAGAGGTTGGAAGCACCTGTAATCAGTGAGCCGCTTAAAGGCAATGAAACATTACCCGCTTCTATCCTTTTAATTATTTCATCCTCATCACCTGTATACTCCAGGCTCATCTTATTTTCATAATCGAAAGTAGCCTCTGTGTTATAATTAACGCGCATATTCATTTTTGTACCGATCTGTCCGGTTACATTCATTTGAATCTGCTCATTAAAGTCGAAAGTAGGAACTTTACGTAAACGTTCTGGTATAGCAGGATTTTCAGTGGTATTCACCCTGTATCCAAAGCTAACCTCTACATAACCTTGTGGTTGTATATTTACAACATTGCCTCCGAATAAACGGTTAAATGCTTCTCCGCCTACAGTAAGTTTGGGAATAAGGGATCCCCGTTGATCCATTTCGTGTAATTTGCTTCTTTGGCGCCAATAACTTTGTACAGATCTTTGAAAATCGTAATCAACATAATCATCTAGAGTCATTGTCTGTGGTAACCGATAATTCATCTTGCCCACTCTTTCATAGAAGATGTACTGACCTGTTTCCGGATCATATTCTACTTCGTAGCTTATATTATCGGGTTTATTAAGAAAAATCTTGGCAGAATCTTGTGAAGGAATCCCAAAAGCCGGCTGATCCTGAAAAGGAAAGGGTAATTGTCCGGTCGTGTCAATAGAAACTGTATCCTGAGGTAGTTGGAGTACAAAATTTGGCCGATTATTACCTGCAAAGCTATTTGCCGTAATAGCAAATAAAATGATAAGCAGGTAAAAAAAGTTTTTCACACATGAATTTCGGGCCAAGTTCATTCCGGATTTTATAATCTTTTTAATGCTGTTTTTATCACACGCTCAATGCTGGTACCCGGATCGTCTTTAATTATTTTAACTATAACCTTTTCGGCATCTTTTTTAGCGAATCCCAGCATAACTAAAGCTGATAACGCTTCATTTTGAAGAGTATTGTTTGAGGGAACTAAAATTTGATTGGTGTCTGCAATTTTTCCTAATTTGTCTTTAAGGTCAATTACAATACGTTGCGCAGTTTTTATCCCAATTCCCTTAACTGATTTAAGTAAGTCAATATTTCCCGAAGCTATTGCACCGATTATTTCATCCGGTGACAATGACGAAAGCATCATGATTGCAGTGTTAGCCCCAACGCCACTAACCGTTATGAGATTGCGGAACAGGTCACGTTCAGTCTTTTCTGCAAAACCATATAATAAATGTGCATCCTCCCTGACAATTTGATGAAGCAATATATATGCTTCACTTTTCCCATTGATCTTACTATAGGTGTTTAACGAAATATTAATAAAAAAACCTAATCCACCTGTTTCAATAACTACGCTGGC
>DASRQG010000194.1:0-5399 GCA_035645995.1 Mariniphaga sp.
ATTTATCCGGATTTTTTTCATTCTGTGCATAAACACTCTCGAGTTGGCTGATACCGGTAGCACCTATAGCATATACCTGGCCGGTAGTCTCCCGTGTACAGTAACCTTGAAAATTTCTGTGCAATTTACGGTTCCTCAAAGCCACACTCAGTTCATCATTATCCTTTGCAAAATGGTCTAAGCCAATGGGTGTATAACCATTTGCAGTCAACAAATCATATCCCGTTTCAAACATCTTAAGTTTTTCATCAGCTTCCGGTAAGCCTCTCACTTCAAGAATTTTCTGCGCCTTTTTTATCCATGGAACGTGCGCATAGGAGAAAGTTACCAACCGGTCGGGAGAAATATCAATAGCCTGTTGTATGGTTTCATGGAATGTATCCCGGTTTTGAAAGGGTAATCCATAGATAAAATCAAGATTAACGCTTGTAGCATCATAGTTCCTAATCCAATTTACGATTTCCTTTACCGGAACAGCAGGTGCAGTTCTGTTGACATTATCCAGTACTTCCTGTTTAAAATCCTGAATACCAAGACTAAACCTATTGAACCCGGATTGCACCAGTATATTCACATAACGTTCGTCAAGCATTGCAGGATGACATTCCATTGCAATTTCAGGATTATCGGTAAAGGTAAATTTATCATGGATGCGCTGCATTATTTTTTGGATCAATTCAACCGGTAAGGTATTGGGTGTTCCTCCCCCCCAGTGAATCTGTGACACTTTACGAGAACTGTCCAGATAAGGAACCAGCATATCAATTTCTTTCAGAACTGCATCGACATAACGTTTTAATTTCTCCTGATCACGAGTGTACTGAGTATTACAACCACAGAAATGACACATTTTTGAGCAGTAAGGGATATGGATGTATATTGAAATATTCTCAGGCCATTCATTATTTGAATTTTCAACCGCCTCAATGTAATTAGCAGCATTAAATTCATCGGAGAAATAGTTAGCCGGCGGATAGCTGGTATATCTGGGAACAGGGATATTATATTTCTGTATTAAATCTTCAGGAATTTTCATAATTATAAAATTGTTTTTTGAACAGAAATGGTAAGAGGATAAAGATAAGCATACCTAAACCAATTTCAATAGCAAAAAGTCCTCGATAATTTATAGCATCAGCAATTTTTCCACTCATTACAGCTATAATTAAGCTGCTCAGGTGAGTAAGAACAATTTGAAGGGTAAAATCAGTACCTTCCCTTCCATTTCGCACTACTTTCATTGAAAGCGTAAATACAAATACTGATGACATTGCATAGGCAGCCCATAATAATCCGATACCAATATAGATAAGGAAAATTTGATGGCTTGTATATGTTAAAATAAAAAAATAAATAGCTGCAGCTAAGTTAAAAGCAGGAAAAATCCATACAGAGCGGTTAATTCCAATTTTTCGTATCAACATACCTGCAGGAATTGTCATCAATGCACCACATGCTGTTCCAAAAATGCCCGATATGAAACCAATCTCCTTCACATCAAAACCAAGGTCAACAAGATAGGGTTTAACCATTGTAAGAATACCAATTAAACCAGAATAGAAAAAGAACAACAATAACAAATGTCCGGCAATGTTCTTTTGTTTAAAAAACCATATAAACTCAACAGGGGAAATGCTTTTCCCCGATTTATCAGGTTTTTTTTGTTCCCTGGCAGGATAAAATATAACCGGAACAATAGCAACAAGAACAAAAGCGGCTAATGCAAACAGTAAATATTTCCATCCCCAATAGTGGTAAATAACAAGAAGAACGCCACTTCCCATCAATGTCCCCAAAAAATTACCCGCAGACTGCATACTATTTCCCATACTACGTTCCTTTTCTTTTAGGATTAAAATGGCAAAAGCATCAGTCGCAATATCATGTGTGGCTGAAGCAGTAAAAGCAATAACCATCAAGGCGATTATGAGGGTAAAACTGGTTTCCAGGTTTAAAAATCCTATTGAAAAAATAACAACTGCATAAAAAATTTCAGAGCTAAGGATCCATCTTCTATATTGTTTGGTATTTCTGCTGGTACCATCTACCAGTGGTGCCCATAGAAACTTAACTATCCAGGGAAGTTTTATCAACTGTAAGTACCCAATCGATTCGAGTGAGTAATTCTCCATACGCATAATTACCGGCACTACTGTTGAAAAAAAACTCATTGGAATTGACTGAGCCAGATAAAGTGTTAGCAGCGTAAAATATTTATTTCCTTCTTTCTGTTTCATCCGTTTTAAATAGTCACGTTAATTTTAATACCCATGGTGGCAGGTTTTCCAATTTGCACATACGAATTACCCAATGCCTGAAAGTAAAATGAATTATAGGCAGTGTTAAAAAGATTTTTGGCCCATAATGAAAGGGATATATTTTGTTTTTCAAAACTTATTCTGGCATTCATAAGTCCATAAAAGGGCTGGAAAGCTTCATTTGATTCATGCCAATAATGCTTGCCGACTCCATTATACGACATATCAAAAATTATTCGGTTGAGCCAGCTATCCCGGACATCCCACCTATAATTTCCTCCTACATTAAATGCATACAACGGCACATAAGGCAAGTAATTACCATTATAACTCATATTCTCATCTTTCTCATACTCTATGAATTGAGCCTTATTATATCCCAGACTAAACCATGTTTCTAAATTATTAACAGGCAAAACTTTGAGTTCCAATTCAACACCTTTACTTTCTGACTTTCCTGCATTGGTCAGCATTGAACCGGTACCACTCGGAACTGTTTGATAAATCTGCTGATTTGACCAATCAATGTAGAAAAAAGCCAGATTCCCATAAACTCTGTGTTGCAACCACTTTGCTTTTATGCCGGCTTCATAATTCCATGACCGTTCAGGATTAAACGAACGATCTTCTTCCCTTTCAAAAGTAGCATTAAACCCTCCTGAATTGTAACCTTTTGCCACAGTAGCATAAGGTACAAGATATTTACTGATGTTATAACGAAAAGCTATCCGCGGCAATATTTCAAAAAAATCAAGACTGCTGGATACTACTTCGTAATTTTGATATTCCTGGTCGGCTGATACATCATGGATATAATTTAGCGAAGCTTTTTCGTAATCAGCTCTTATTCCCGCTGAAACTGAGAATGCTCCAAAATTAAAAGTTGATTGATGAAACAGGGCTATCCCCGAGTTGCTATTATCGTAGAACTTAATATAAAAGTACTCATTGTAGGGCAATTTTGTTTGTGCAAGACCATCTTCTCCATACTCCATCTTAACCGACTTATCCAATTGCTGCCGGAACCCAAATGTACCGAATAACCAATTATAGCTTTTATCTTTGTCAGATTCAATCACCAGCTCCTGAGCGAACATATTCATTTTTTGATTCTGAATCACAAAAAACAAAGATGAAGGTGTAAAATCCTGATCTATCTCCTGTTCATCATTTAATCGTTGGAAACTTGTTGAAGAACGTAAAGTTGCCCCCGGGAAAGAATAACCAAGATTTACACCGGCAGACAATAATTTCCGATGGTAAATGCTTTCTTTATTGTAACAAACAGATGCCGCCTGCATTAATTCATCATCAAAAATTGCATATGGATATCCCCCCTGACGATTGTCCTCATACTGAATAGTGCCTAAAGCATTAAATTTATCTGATGGAGCATAAAAAGCTTTTAACCTGCCTGAATAACTATTTATTCTATCCACATCTGAATTTAAAAACTCATTTGTAAAAAAGCCATCGTTATGCTTGTAATTCAAGCTTCCCACTAATGCCAATGATTCACTGATCGGCTGATTATGCGAAAGGGTACTTCGTATTTGATTATAATTTCCATAATCGAGGCCAATGATGGTTGACTGCTCGCTATGAGGCCGCGCAGTAATTACATTGATTAACCCCCCCATTGCATTACGACCATACAATGTTCCTTGTGGCCCACGAAGCACCTCAACCCTCTCAATATCATAAAAATCAAAATTAAAAGCCGCTTTTTCGAAATAGGGAATTTCGTCGACATATAAACCTACAGAGGGTGTATTTATGCGATTACCTACTCCCCGGATATAAACAGGGGAAGTAAGTTTTGATCCATAATCCGGCATAAAAAGATTAGGAATAAGTGTAGAGATGTCGGTAAGGCTTTCCACTCTGTTGTTTTCCAGCAATCTTTGCGGAATCATAGTGGCTGCAACAGGGATATCAAAAATATTCCTATTGTATTTGGGTGACTGAATTATTATTTCTTCGAGATTATATTGCCTGATACTGTCAGGTGTTTGAAATTGTGCTCCTGCTGAAAGTCTAAAAAGCAGGATGACAATTACAAAAGCAAAAATATCTTTCATTTACAATTTTACCTTTGTTGGATACAGGTAATGGTTTTACACAAGTTTATTTGGAAAATTATTACTTAATTAACCGGAGGAGGTCGTGAGAACCAGGTAAAACAACAATCCACCGTTTTCGGTGGAATGAAACAAACTCCTTTGAAAGTAGAAGTTAAAATGTATTTATAGTAAGTATATGATTCAAGAGGAAGGTTACCTGTTGAATTTTCAGTAAGAAAATTAACTTCAAGATTTGTAGAAGAATTAGCTGAAATTGATTTAATATCAGAAGTTCTGTATTCTATTCCGATTGTAGGTTCTGTTACAATTTTATTATTTCCGACTAACAAAAATACAGCATAGAAACCTACCATAACAATATATGGCAAATGGGTTGAAAAGATTCCGAAAGTAAACATTATGCTGTAGTTTTTTGATTGCAAAAATACTTAACATCATGATAAATAAAAACATTCAATCAATTATTTCGTTTGAATTAACCCGATACCATTCTAATTCCATCATGTTACAGGAAAAATAGTATATTTAACATTAAAATTAAAACAATGCTGCCACTAATAAAAAAAGCAACTTCATCTGCTAATAATACATCTATAGCCTTTATTACTGAAGGGTTAATTAATCAATGGCCATCACACCTTTCGGATACAGAAAAGCAATACATACAAGACAAGCTTTCAAAAGAAAATGCATGTTTTATACATAAGCCTCCACTTCTAAATTATTTTTTTAAAACATCTGAAAACAATAAACCACATTATTATAAGCATGAGGAAGCCCGCAATGCAGGTTCTTATTTATATGATCTGTTGAAACAAGAGAATATACGGATCATTGAAATAACAGGGAATCAAAATCCTGATATTTTGACCGCCTTTCTTGAAGGTTTATTACTATCCTGTTATTCGTTTTTAAAATATAAAAAAGAAAAGAATTCTTATTTTTTAGAAGAAATACGGATAATACATGATGATATTACAGAAGTATCCATAACTGAATTAACAAATCTTGTAAAAGCAGTATTTTTTGCACGGCATCTTGTAAATGAACCGTTATC